>VHBF01000001.1 GCA_016872075.1 Bacillota bacterium
GAGGACCTTCAAGACCATTTACTTGCGCTGGAAAAACAGTCGCAAGCCGGCATGATCACTGACAATATGAATAAGATTATGCAAATCGCCAAAGATGGCGGAGGGTTTGCCAAAATGTCAGGTGCGGGTGGGGGCGATTGTATGTTGGTTTTTTTGACTCAACGTAAACAAGCCTGGTTTACCAAACAGATAAAATTACTCAATTTTACAATTCTTTCCGATATAATTTAAATATGAATCGAAAAGACGATCACATTCAACTAGCGTACGCCCAACAAGCAAAAGCAAACGATTTTGACACAATTAAATTTGTCCACCACGCCTTTCCAGAAATTGATGAAGCTGACCTCGACTTATCAGTATCCTTATTCAACCAAAAATTCCCTCTGCCTTTTTATATCAACGCGATGACCGGTGGTAGTGATCAAGCCAAACTCTTAAATGAACGTTTTGCGATGCTCGCCAAACATTTTCAGATTCCCCTTGCAACTGGTTCGGTGACAGCGGCCATCAAAAATCCAAACTTGGCAGATTCTTTTACCATCATTCGGGAAGTTAATCCTCAAGGTTTTGTCATGGCCAACGTTGGCGCAGGGCAAACGATTGAGAACGCCAAAAAAGCTGTGACGTTATTAAATGCTAACGCCTTACAAATTCATGTGAATGTAGTTCAAGAAGTGGTGATGCCAGAAGGTGATCGTGATTTTACCGGCCTACTGAAGTCAATCCAACTCATTAAAGATGCATTGAACATCCCAGTGATTGTCAAAGAAGTAGGTTTTGGGATGAGTACAAAAACCATTAAACAACTAAGCGATATCGGTGTTAAATATCTTGATGTTGCTGGACAAGGTGGCACTAATTTTGCGGTCATTGAAAATCAACGACGACAAAAACCATACTCAAGTTTTGATGATTGGGGTTTATCAACGGTGCAAAGTTTAATCAATGCCAAAAGCTTCCCCCAGTTAAATATCATCGCAAGTGGCGGTGTTCGCAACCCACTTGATGTGGTGAAGTGTTTAGCGCTAGGCGCGAAGATTGTCGGTTTATCAGGTTTTTTCTTGCATCTAGTTAAAGACCATACCCATGAACAAGCCGTAGAAAAACTCAATCAATTTATCGAAGAAATCAAAATGATCATGTTAGTGTTAGGGAAGAAAAGAATTCGTGACTTAGTGAACGCTGATATCACCCTATCCTCTTCTTTATCTAAACCATTATGAAAACACTCATTGAATCTTCCTTAATTCAATTTATCGATCGGTTACCAACTTCAACATTAAAAGAAGCGGCTCTATATGCAGTGAAAGCCGGTGGCAAAAGATTCAGACCATTGGTTGTGCTTTCACTCATTGAAAGTTATGGCGGTGATTATTTGCCGTTTGTTGATTTAGCCACGAGTATTGAAATGATTCATCTCTATTCTTTAATTCATGACGATTTACCGGCGATGGATGATGATGTCTTAAGACACGGCGTGCCTACGATTCATAAACAATTTGATGAGGCAACCGCCATTTTATTAGGAGATGGTTTGTTAACTAACGCGTTTGAACGCGTGAGTGAATCACGTTCTATTCAGGACCATCAAAAAGTGAAACTCGTGCAATTGTTAGCGACCCGTGCTGGACTCAATGGCATGGTCTATGGCCAATTTTTGGACATTGAAGCAGAAGGAAAGCAAGCCAATGTTGAACATTTAACACTCATCAGTCGCCATAAGACCGGTAAATTGATTGAGGCTGCCTTTCGTATGGGTGCCTTGATCGCCGCTCCACAAGATGAAGAACGTTGGGGCCAAATTGGTTTGCATTTAGGGTTGATGTTTCAAATTCAAGATGATGTCTTAGAAATCACAGCGACAGAAGCTGAACTACAAAAATCGAAATCAGATGTTGCCTTAAATAAAGCAACTTTTGTCAGTCAATTGGGTTTACAGAAAGCAAAGGCGATGATTGTATCCCTATATCAAGAAGTGCAAAAAGAATTATCGTTTTTGAAAATAAAAAAGCCTACCATCACAGAATTAATTAATAAGATTTATGCCCGTCGTTATTAACGTCGTGAATAAACGCAGTTTTACCTTTAAAGATTCGGTCAAAGTTTAATTTTGTTTTTTGAAGAATAATGTTGTTTTGTGGAATTAACGGGTGAGCTTGTAACCAGACTTTTAATTGATCAACTAAGGATGGATTGGGTACGACCGCATAATGCAAATAAGTAAAAGGAATAATAAAAGCATTCTTTTTTAAATCTTCATTTCCAGCTTTATCTAATATCTCTTGGATAGAGGCATTGTTTAATCCTTGTAACCAGTCTTTGATTTCATTTTCACGATATTCAAAAATGACATCGGCAAGAAACCGATGCATCAGCATCATCGCTTCATTAGATTCAAGTGGGTGTAATTTAGGATCCATAAAGATTGAGGATGAATCGTGCTCCTATTTCTATTGTATCGAGGAAGTTTTCATTTGTAACATCGAACACTCGATAATAATAAGTTTTTTCTGATTTGGAGGGGAATTTGTAATCCTCATACATTTTTTTGAGAGCGTTAATCTCAATTTGTTTCCATATTCTTTTTTCATTACGTTCTTTAATCACTTGGTAATCGGTTTTGACAAACGCAAAATATAAAATAGGAATTTTTGGAAATTGTAATAAGAGTTTACCTCGATATTCAGGGTTTATAAGCGTGGCATCAAACGCAACCACCTAACCATTATTCAAGGCAGATCGTGCTCGTTGATATGCTAATTCCCATACAAGGGATTCCATTTCCGGCCTGAATTGATAATCTTTTGCAAGTTCAAAACGAATCTCATCAGTTGAGATAATCACCAGGGTATTAATGTTTTTTTAAGGCCACCAATGAAAGTTGATTTACCGGATAAAGGCGGACCAGAAAAAATACATAAAATTCCTTGACGCATGATTGGTTTATAGTTTAATCGTTTTGGACGATGCTTTTTCAAGACGATTCATGAGCGCGGTCCCAATCCCTTTGGTAGAAAAGGTATGAGTGTAAATGGTTTTAACTTTAAGGTCGTCCAGTGTTCTTAAAGTACGATAAAGGGTTCTTGCAATCGTTTCTAATGTAGATTGTGGACCAAGGGCAAAGGTATTCATGGTCAAGGATTGTAATTGTCCACATACTTCATTACTACCCATGAAGACTGCTTCTGGATCATTGACCTTTTTTAAGAATTTTACAATTTCTTCAGTATTGCCATCAAGGATCACAACATCACCAAAGGGTTTGTAATGTTGATATTTCATACCGGGTGACTTAGGAGCCTTGTCGACTTTACTTGAAGAAATCACCACCATGCCAAGAACATTTTCAATCGCCTCTACACTGACAGCGCCAGGTCTTAGAATTGTAGGAATTTTTGTGGTTAAATCGATGACCGTGGATTCAATCCCATATTCAGGAATGCCACCATCAACAAACACTGCTACTTTGCCAAAAAAATCTCGATAAACGGCTTCAAAGGTTGTACCTGAAGGTTTCCCTGATAAGTTGGCGCTTGGGGCACATAATGGAACACCAGCGGCTTTGATCACTTCTCTTGCTAAGGAATCTTTTGGCATCCGAACGGCAACGGTTGGTAAATTGGCTGTAATCAAATTAGGAACGGCGTTCGCTTTTGGTAAGACCAGTGTTAACGGCCCAGGCCAAAAGGCATTAATCAGTTTCTTGGCATAGGCGTTTACTTCTGTCACTAGCAAATCTAACTGGTTTAAATCCGCAATATGAATGATGAGAGGGTTATCTTGAGGTCTGCCTTTCGTTGTAAAAATCTTCTTCACCGCGATTTCATCATAGATGGAAGCCCCTAGACCATAGACTGTTTCAGTAGGAAAAACGATTAAATCATGATTTTCAATTGCTTTTTTAATTAAATTTTCTTCCAGTAGTGGATGCTTAATGATGGTTGATTTCATAGGGTTATTCTACCATTAAATAACGTTCCATAGTAAGATAGGATAGGAATGAAAGAACTAAAAAGAATCCTTTTATTAGACCCCTCTATCGCCACATTTAATGTTGGAGATAAAATTATTTCTCAATCAGTAAGAGAACACTTAAAACCGTTAATTGATTTTAGTTTCGTGATTGAAGCCTCGACCCACTTACCAGTGACGATGTATCTCAAAAATATATTTTATAGTTATGATTTTGATTATCGTTTTGTTTGTGGATCGAATTTAATCCGCGGAAAAATGAATCGCATCATTAAACTATGGGATATTAATTTACGATCCGCAAGTATTGTTTCCCCATTAATTTTAGTTGGGGTTGGTTGGTGGAAAAAGGGCGATTTACCTAATCAATATTCTAAGTTACTTTATGGCCGCCTTTTAGATAAAAAAATGCTTCACTCGGTTCGGGATAACTATACTCTGAATCAATTCCAACAAATGGGTTTTAAAAACATTCTTAATACCGCTTGCCCGACGATGTGGAAATTAACCAAAGACCACTGTAAAGACATTCCTAAAACCAAATCCCAAGATGTGGTTACCACCCTTACCGATTATGATAAAAATCCTGTTGCAGACCAACAAATGTTAAATATTTTAAGTAAGAAATATCGCAAAGTTTATCTATGGTTACAAGGGGTTAACGATTTTAATTATGCGAATTTACTCAGCCTACCCCATAACTCAGAATTAATTAATCCGAATCTTGAAGATTATGATGCCATTCTCAATTCACCCGATATTGAATACGTGGGTACGAGATTACACGCAGGCATTCGCGCCTTACAAAAGAAAAAAAGAACCATTATTCTTGCCGTTGATCACCGCGCTATTGAAAAGAAAAAAGACTTTCAATTAACAGTCCTTGATCGTAATGAAATCCAACTATTAGAAGGGATGATTGATGACCGGTTTAAAACCGACATCCAATTGCCTCTGGATGATATTCAAGCTTGGAAAAATCAATTTATCCATGCCAAGTAAACATGCGACCCTCGTTTTATCTCAAGTTACCTTGAATGATTTGCCTTTGATACAAGGCGATATCATTGCCGTTGATAAGGGTTGTGAATTATTATTAAAAAGTAAGTTTCCCATTCAGTGTGCGGTCGGAGATTTTGATTCTATTTCTCCAAGATTCTTGGCCCAACTCCAACAGCAAAAAGTCCCCCTACACAAATTCCCTAAACAAAAAGATCAAGCGGATGCTGAACTCGCATTAGATTGGAGTATTCAACGAGGTTATGACCAGATTTTCATCGTGGGATTTTCTGGTGGTAGGCTCGATCATTACCAAGCGATTTTACACATGCTTTTTCGTTTTCAAAAACCGAATGTGACCTTGTTAACATCTCAGCAATCGATACAGTATTTGCGCCAAGGAAATTATGTTTTAAATCATGAAAAAACGGAAACCTATTTTTCCGTTTTGACGCTCTCTCAAGCAGTGATTTCTCTCCACGGTAGTCTATATCCACTGACTGAGAAAACCATCACCGTCAAAGATACTTTTACTTTATCCAATGAATGGAAGGATAAGAAAAAAGTAACGCTAACGGTTCACTCTGGCGAAATTTTGTTGTATCGAACGAAGCTTACTTAAGGTTAACTCTCCGTAACTACTTAACGTCCATAATGTCGTGGTTAAGAGGATGAGTCGTTGAAATATTCCGCGAATCTCTTGACGATATAAAATAAAAAATCCTGAGAAAACCAAGGCAAAAACCAAAAAGAATAAATGTTGTAATTTTAAGTACTTTTGTTTAGATAAAGCGGCGTGAGTGGTAATACTTGCGACGGTAAGTAAGTTACTAGCATACGTAATATAACGATGGATGATCACGACCGTTTCATTCACGTTTGCATTGATTAAACCATCATAACTGGTTGGGAATATTCCTAATAAAAAGGTCATCAAACCATTCAGTGCAGTTAACCAAAATAACCAAGTGGGTAGTTTTTGCTGAAGAAGATAGTAAACGGCAAAGGCGATGTAAGAAGCACCACCTAGAAGAAATCCAGTGGTTAAAATCCAAGCATTAGCTACGCCTTGCCCTGCCAGTTCACTCATCGTGTGTTGATAAAATAAATAACCTTCGGGTGCGAAAAAATGCGCTAAGAAGATAATGGAGACAATCAAGAGATTGGTCAAACGAATACCGAGATACATTATTTGGGTTCCAACAGACTTAATTTGTCCATATCGACATCAGCCTCGTAATTGACGTTAGCGAATCGGAAACCGTGGATTTGATAAAATTCATCAATAAATTGTTTGGTTCCGTTTAGTTGAAAGATGCCATCATTTTCAAGTTTCTTACTCATGGCATCAATTTCGGCTTGGATGTTAGCTTGCATTTCGTAATGGTCAATGCGAATACGCCCTTTTTCATCAAGTAGACGTTTGTTACCATACACCATGTCTTTAAATAAACGATGTTTATGTTGGAGTGTGGACTCATGCACTCCGTGTTTTTTCATCACTTCAAACATCGTAGAAACATAAAAGGCAATCTTGGGAATAAAGACACTAGCTTTGGTGACCACGGCTTTTGAAACTGAAATTAAACCTTCACCTTTAATCCGTTGTTTTAACAATTGATTGATTTGCACACCGGCAGCTTCTAAGTCATCTTTAGCTTTACCAATCGTACCATCACGGTAAATCTTTGAATTATTCTTACTACCAATATAAGTATAAGAAATCGCTTTGGCACCCGTATTGAGTAGGTTAGCATCCGTTAATTGTTGGACCCAATCTAACCAATCACTGCCACCCATGACATAAATAGTATCTTTGATTTCTTGTTCAGAAGCCGGGGTTACTGTTAAATCTTTAATTTGCATTTCACCAATATCAATGGTTTTACCTGTCACTGGTTCACCAATGGTTTTGAGGGTTGAGCGCACCAATTCACCAGTGGTTGGATGTTGTCTGGCCCCCGCGGCGAGTGAATAGACAATTAAATCAATTTTTCCAAACGTTTTGCGAATATAATCTTTGACCTGATCCTTCATGCTTTGGGCAAAGGCGTCGCCAACGAAATCTTTATGAATTATGCCACTGCTTTGCATTGCTTGTTGGAAATAGATATTGTTCCACCAACCCGCTGATCCAGTTCGATCGCCCTTAGGTCTTGATTCAAACGATACATTGATTGTTTCTGCTCCAGCATTAACCCCAAGCGTGACACGGGTGGATAAGCCATAACCTGAAGAACCACCAATAATGAGAACTTTTTTTGGACCAGTAAAGTTAGGTAATGTTTTTGCTTCGTTGATCAGACCCAGGACATACTGTTGACATCCTAGCGGGTGACTATTGGTAAAGACGTTACTGCGTAATGATGGTTTAATTTGCATAAGGACTCCTTAAACTAACGTTATTTTACTCTAATTTGCTTGAATAAAGAAACTACCAAAAAAGTGGAGGGATGAAACGTTAAGAAGATAAGAAAAATTTATTTTAAATTTGCTTTTGTTGGCAATTTTTCTTCAGTGTCTAAGGTTTTATTTTCTTCATCAATAACGGTTTCTACAACACGAAAAGCTTTCATCATCCCTCTCACATCAAATAAGGATAATTTTCTAATGCTCTTATTGACAAGGTTATCTCCAAACTGAAAGGAGCGTTGATTAGAAAGTTTGCCTTGTTCGGTTAATTCTAAAAAGTAAACGCGATTATCGTTTGTATTTTACACTTTTTTTAAATAGCCCTTTCTTATTAACGACTTGACTGAATTGGAAATGACGGGTGGTGAAAGTTGAAGATATTTAGCAATATTCATGACTGTATGGTCGTTATTTTTTTTCATACGATCTAATAAACCAAGTAACAACATTTCCCGAATTGTGAGACTATTTTGGGAACGAATTCTTAGGGAACGTTCAATGAGCAAATATGCTTGAAAATAAAATTTTAAGAATGAATCTTGAAAGTTGTCCCCAAAAATCTTAAACATATTAATGTTATCTTACCGAATATTAATGGTGTTGCACCAAACATAAGCACTTAACTCGTAAAAACTTCACAATCTCCTTATAATTCAAGTATGAAAAATTTAAAATTATATTCACGTTTTTTAATGTTAAACGCTCAGCAAATTGAAAAATTAAATCAACTTGGCGTTACGGTTACCAAAACCATAGAACCTGATACAAACGCGATATTCTCAGATCAATTTTTCATCGAATCTAATCTTGATACCCTTCCTGAATTGGCATATTTACAAGTCGCAACTTCCGGTCTAGATCGCATCAATCTTCAGCACCCTAAGTTAGCCAAGGCTGTTGTCAGTGGCTCACGTGGTGTTTTTAATCAACCCATGGCCCAATATGTTTTGAGTCACGTCTTAAGCGTTTATCAAAATCATCGATTCTTTTTACAAACTCAAAAAGATCAACAATGGCGTCCCTCTCGACACAATGAAGAACTGTCAGGAAAACGGGTTGCCGTCATTGGTTTGGGTCAAATTGGATTACAAATCGCCAAGACATTTGCTTTTTTTGGCGCCAAGGTAGATGGATTTAATCGTTCAACCATTGATTCCATTTATGTGCAACAAACGTATTCTCTCCAAGACCTAGCTAATCAAATCGCAAATTACGAAGTGGTGATTGTGGCGCTCGCCTTAAATCGAGATACCCAAGGTTTATTCAATGCGCCATTATTTGAAAGACTTAATCCAAAAGCTATTTTTGTGAATGTGGGTCGCAGTGAACTCCTCGATGAATCTGCACTTATCGCTTTATTACAAAATAAAAAGATTCGACATGCTGTATTGGATACTTTTAACAAAGAACCACTTCCTAAAGATCATCCATTATGGTCCTTAGAAAATTTAAGCATGACCCCACATATTTCCTTCACATCGATTCAAAACCTAGAAAGAATGTTTGATGCTTTGTACAATAACCTTCAACTTTACTTACAAAATGAACCGTTGATTAATCAATTTAAATAAACTTCATATTTTGGTAGTCTCGAATTAAACTTTCCACCCTCGTTAAGATAAAATCTCTGATTGGGCGAATCGCTTTTAATTTTTCTTCTTCGGTTCCAGGCAATGCAGAAGGATCGGGTAAATCCCAGTTTAATGTGACCTTGGTACTTGGAAAGATCGGGCAACGTTGACCGTTTAATGCGTCGCAAACCTTTACGACAATCTCGTATCGCTTTCCTTGTTTAAAAAAATCAAAGACATCTTTGGTTTTATTTTTTGAAATGTCATAACCAATTTCTGCCATTGCTTTTACTGCAATTGGGTTCAGTTTTCCAGCTTCCAAACCGGCACTTTCTGCAACAAACTTACCTCGACCAAGGCGATTAAGAAATGCCTCTGCCAATTGACTACGAGCAGAATTATGATTACAAATAAATAATACTTTAATCATTTGTGCCTCCTTTATTACTATAAATTGGGGCTCAGATTATAATGTTAATTTTGTGTATAGATTCCGTAAATTTAGAATTGATTCATTATGATAAGATAGTGCTATGAAAAAAATGGATTGATTTTAATATCTGGCCCCGTTACCGACATTACCTATTTTTTAAAACCTATGAGATGCCCCGATTCAATATGACTTTTCCTTTGGATGTGACCCAGCTTTATCAAGTGGGTAAAGCCAAAGGTTATCGATTTTACTTTTTGTTGATGCATCAAGTCGTACTTACGCTTAATCAAATCGAAAACTTCCGCTATCGGATTGAAGATGGCAAAGTCTTTGACCAACCAATTGAATTTGTTTCATTCACTGACTTCATTGAAGCCGAACAATTATTTAAAATGGTTTTTACCAAGGTTGATGCTGATTATCTCACCTTTGAAAAAACGTCCATCACGACCTCTGCTAAACAAGGGAATCTCTTGATTCAAATGGACAAAGAAATGGTGTTGAACACCATCTATATTACGTCGTTTCCTTGGGCAAGATTTACGCAGTTTACGCATGCGACTAAATTAAGTGCTACGGATTCGGTTCCTCGAATTAGCTGGAGTCAATTTCAAGAAGAAAATGGCAAAAAGATTCTTAACTTCTCCGTAGAAGTTCACCATGGACTTGTCGATGGTTATCACGTTGGATTATTGATTAACCAATTACAAAAGCGGTTAAACGAATATCGTTAACGACTACCCTTATCGTAAGGAATACCTTCCGCTTTGGGTGCTCGTGATTTTTTACTGGTGAGAATTAACGCCCCTAAGGTTGCTAAATATGGTAATACCGTAAAGAAATACCCTAAAGATAAACCATCAAAAACAGGGATCAAGGTATATTTAATACTTAAGGCATTCATAAAACCAAAGAATAAGCTTGCGAATAATATTTTTTCTGGTTTCCATTGCCCAAAAATCATCACAGCGAGGGCTAAGAAACCATAGCCACTTACTTGCCCGGAGAAAGTCACGGAACTTGAAACCACAAACACCAGTCCCCCGATTCCTGCTAATGCGCCGGAAATCAGCGTCCCTACCCAACGTGTTTGGTAGACATTGATGCCAACGGAATCTGCAGCACCAGGATGTTCACCGACTGCTGATAAACGTAAACCAAATCGCGTGCGATAAATGACAAAGATGGCAACCAAGGCAATCACATAACCGACAAAACTTAAGATATTGATGTCCTGAAATAAAACGTCACCGATAATTGGAATATCGCCAAGAAGCGGTACTTTTTGGATATTAAAGGTTTGATCAAAAGGAATGTTTTTAACATTGTTAAGGGTTCTAGCAATAAAAATCACCATCGGGGCGGCGAATAAATTAATTGCCGTGCCACCGATGACTTGGTTCGCCTTAAGGTTTACTGCAGAGAAAGCCAAAAGTGTTGAAAGTAGAGATCCAGTGATAGCAGCAATCAATGCGGCGATTAATAACATGATGCTTGGATCAAAATCAGGAAAGGTATTTTGCATGAAATTGATAAATAAAACAGAAAAGAAAGAACCAAAGACCATCGTCCCTTCTAATGAGATGTTGACCACCCCACTTTTTTCGGCAAACATACCCCCTAATGCTGTAATCAACAAAGGTACAGTAAAGAATAAAGTAGAGTTTGCAACAATAATAAATAAATCAGCAAAACTCATTATTTTTTACCTCCTCTTTTAAAATATTTTAATAACGTATCTTTCACTAGCATTGCCATCGCCGAGGTATAAATAATCGCTGCAATGATCACATCGATGATTTCCACTTTGATGCCCAACGTTTGCATAAAGTAACCACCGCGTTGAATAAAAGAAATAAAGAAAGCGGATAAAACGATTCCAAATGGATGGGATTGTCCGAGTAATGCAACTGCAATTCCATCAAAGCCGGCGGTTAGTAATTCATTACCAACAGAGTATTGGTTGCCACTATTAATGGAACCTTTAGCTAAAAAGTATAATGCCCCAGCAGCCCCTGCTAATGCGCCTGCTATCACCATCGATAGGATTAAACTTTGATCCTCTTTAATGCCGCTATATTTAGCCGCATATCGATTATTACCAACGGTTTGTAATTCGAAACCAAACCCAGTTTTATAAAGGATGAAATAAATGAGAATTGAAAAACCGATGGCAAGCACGATGCCAAGGTCAATCGCAGATCGGGTAAACACTTCTCTTAAAAAAGTAGTAGGGATATAAGCATTCAAATCAATTGCTTTTGTTTTGGAGAAGGCAATGTTAAATAAATTGGCATCGCCTTGAATCCACATATTGACTGTATACATGCCTATGTAGTTCAACATAATGGAAGAAATGACTTCATGCACATTAAATTTTGCTTTGAGTAATCCTGGAATCAAACCCCAAATACCACCCGCGACCATTGCCGCAATGAAGGCAACAACCCATTGAAGAGGACCCAAGATATCGCCATAAATTCCTATCCAAACCCCAGCAAACATGCCCATGGTGTATTGACCGGTTGCCCCAATATTAAATAAACCAGTTTTGAAAGCAAAACCGACAGATAAACCTGTGAGGATTAAAGGTCCAGTTAAAAAGATTAAGTCACCAAATCGTCTGAGGAATTCAGGATTCATTAACCAACCACCAATCATCGTAAAAAAACCAGGAATGGCTGTGAATGGATTGGCAATGATCATGATTAAAAGGCCAAAAAGTAAACCAAGGATGATGGCAACAACGGAAGATAAGAACGCTTGGTTTTTCAAGAGGGTTTTCCTCCCGCCATATATAGACCGATCATTTCTTTGTTTGTTTGCTTAGGATTTAATTCTGCCACAATCTGGCCTTCATACATCACGAGAATACGATCAGAAAGCTTCATAATTTCTTCAAGTTCTAAAGAGATCATGAGTATGGCTTTGCCTTCATTTCGTTGCGCTAAGATTTGTGAATGAATGTATTCGATGGCCCCCACATCTAAACCTCTGGTTAATTGGACAGCAAGCATCACATCTGCATTACTATCAATTTCTCTCGCGATAATTGATTTTTGTTGATTGCCACCACTTAGACTTCTCGTCAAGGATTGGGTGCCCTTTCCGGATCGCACATCAAATCGATTGATTAAATGTGAAGAAAGCTCTAACCATTTTTTCTTTTGAATGATACCCCGTTTTTGAAAAGGATTAAGATGATATTTTTTTAAGGTTAAATTTTGATAGAGCGGTGCATCTAAAATCAAACCATATTTATGACGATCTTCTGGAATATGAGCAAGACCTAAATCGTTACGTTTTCTCACAGAAAGATGCGTCACATCTTGGTTTTTGATGAGGATTTGACCCTGAGATGGTTTCAGTAAGCCGGCAATTAAATAGGCAAGTTCGGATTGACCGTTGCCTTCGATGCCAGCCAAACCAACGATTTCACCGCGATTGACATCAAAAGAAACTTGATTGACGATTGATTTTTTAGTCCTTGGAGAGACATACGTCAGTTGACGAACCGATAATCCAATACCTTGTGACTTGATTTCAGGTTTATCAACCTCAAAACTAATCTCTCTTCCTACCATCAAATTCGATAGTACTCTTGGATTGGTTTCATTGGTATTTAATGTGCCAACGGATTTACCTTTTCTAAGTACGGTCACACGATCAGAAACGGCCATAATTTCATTTAATTTGTGAGAAATAAATAAAATAGATTTACCTTCCGCTTTTAAATTTTTGAGGATTTTCATTAACTCTTCAATTTCTTGAGGGGTTAAAACTGCGGTGGGTTCATCAAATATGAGAATGTCATTTTTGCGATATAACATCTTTAAGATTTCGACACGTTGTTGCATCCCCACGGAAATATCTTCAATCTTTGCATCAATATCAATCGCTAATTTATATTGATTGGAAAGAGCTAAAATTTCTTTTCTTGCTCTTTGCCTATCAATCACAACACCTTTCATCGGCTCTGCACCGAGTAAGATGTTGTCGAGGACAGAAAACACACCCACTAATTTAAAATGTTGGTGCACCATGCCAATCCCATAATGATTGGCATCATTGGGATTTTTAATTTGAATCACTTGCCCGTTCTTTTTGATTTGGCCACTTTCAGGAATGTACAAACCAAAGAGAACGCTCATGAGGGTTGATTTACCAGCACCATTTTCACCTAGTAAAGCGTGGATTTCGCCACGGTTCAATGAAAGGTTGATTTGATCATTGGCAATGACGCCAGGAAAAATCTTGGTAATATCAAGCATTTGAATGATGGGGGTGTGCAACTTTTGATTCATATTTTCATTTTACAGAAAACACAGGGTGCAATACACCCTGTGTTTCTTAATTTAGAAATAATAATTAAGCAACGAAAGTGACAGCGACTTTATTCATCACTGTGTCATAAGCTTCAATTTCAGCTTCGGTTGCACCAGTAACGGTTGAACCATTAAGAATTAAAAGCACAAATCTTTCGCCTTCTGCTAATTCATCATAGATGACTTCATATTCAGCAACGGTAAAGGTTTCAAAACCCCATGAGGCTTCATCGGTTGGTAAACCAACGCCATCATTGGAAGCGTCTAAGACCCAAACTTCACCACCCGGGAATTCGTTTGCATAAAATGCTTCTAAGGCTTGAACAACGGAGGTTCCTAATCCCTTCATTGCGGAAGTGATCACGGTATCAGATAGGTCTGCACCACCTGGACCTTGGTTGACGTCAACACCGATAACTTTCTTACCAGCTTTTTCAGCTTCTGACATTACTGATAAACCAACTGCACCACCGGCAGCGAATATAACTTCAACACCAGCATTGAACATCGTTTCTGCGGTTGCAGCATTGTCTGGGGTGTCCGCAAAGTCACCAGTATAGTGATATTGAATCGTTACTTCAGCATTTTCATCGGTCGCAGCAGCTTGGGCACCAAGCATGAAACCAACACCAAACTTAACAACAGCAGGAACTGCCATACCACCCATAAAGCCTAAAGAACGGAAGCCATCCGCTACTGCAGCATAACCCGCTAAGTAACCGGCTTGTTGTTCGGCATAAAGGATTGAGAGAACGTTACGGCCTTGACGGAATACTGAATAGTCTGCGCTGTGTGGAACACCATCCAAAAGAATAAAACTTACTTCTGGATTTTCATCCATCGCTAAGAATATCGGCGTTTCGAATAAGAAACCTGGAGTTACGATAATATTAGCTCCACCTTCGATGGCTAAATCGATAGTGTTGACATATTCAGTGTTATCAACTGCGGTTGGTTTGTAATATTGATATGTTCTATCATTTTCTTCGGCAAATTCCACAACACCTTCCCAAGCACCTTGGTTAAAAGATTTGTCATCGATGTCACCAACGTCAGTGATAAGAGCAATTTCGTATTCATTAACCGATGCTCCACAAGAAGATAGCAACATTGAGAAACCAGCGACTGCAATAATTGCGACTGTGGTAAATTTTTTCATTTTTTTCCTCCTTTAAATGAAATTACCTTGGCAACAGAGGTGGTTTTCCATGAATTTAGCCGCATTCAAGAAAATAAATCTCGTTGACCAATATTTAATAATTTCATTATAACCAAGAGAGATAAAATTTTAGCAAAGTTGAATTGTAAATTTTTTTCACTGAGTCTTTACATTTCTTTAACTTAAGTTTGGTAAAATGTTTTTAATATATTGAGGATAGTTTGCTCTGCAAATGAAAAGCAAAGGAGATCCTTCATGGCAAAAAAGATTTTAGTGGTTGAAGATGAAGCATCTTTAGCTAAAATATTAAAATTTGACCTTGAAACTGCTGGATTCTTAGTAAAAACAGCTCTAAATGGGACAGAAGCTTATCGTTTAGTTCAAAAAGAGTCTTTTGATTGTTTAGTCATCGATTGGATGCTTCCTTCCATGAATGGGATTGAATTGATTAAAAAGTTGAGAGCAGAAAAGAATCGAGCTCTTTTTGTGATGCTAACAGCAAAAACTTCAGAATTTGATGCAATCGAAGGCCTGGGTTCAGGAGCAGATCTGTTCCTTAAAAAACCAATTTCCAATCGAGAATTAATCGCCCAAATCAAAGCATTATTGGGTCACTTTAAAGAAGAAAAATCAAATGACGATGATTTGTTAACTTTTGGCGACATTTCCCTTGATTTAAAGCAATATAAAGCCACGATCAAAGGCAATGTCATTGAATTAACCAAAATGGAATTTGATTTACTCAAATTCTTCATTATTAACAAAGAACATGCCCTTTCAAGAGATGCGATTTTAAATTCGATTTGGGGTTTTAATTATGATGGAACAACTCGAATCGTGGATGTTCACGTTTACAATTTAAAGAAAAAACTTGAGAATTCTGCTTGCTTCTTCAAACCAGTTCGTGGCGTAGGATATTCCTTACTTTTAAAGTAAAATAAGGATGATGAAAAGCCCGCGACGTTTTTACCTGATTTATTTAATATTTGTCTTGTGCGTTTTGATTGGCATGGTTTGGTTTTTTTCCACCAACCCGTGGATTAGTACGATTTGGATTCTGTTGAATTTATTCTTATTAATCTATTTATTTCCCAAAATTTTAAAATTACCTAAAATCACAATAGAAGCCAACTCACTCATTGCCCCTAACAAATCAGACAAAATCAATTTATTAAGTAAAATCTTTCAACAACTCGATCAATATATTCTCATCATCCAAAGTGATGGCGTGATTTCTGAATTTACCCAACCCTGGATGGAGTTATTTTCGATTGAGGAAAACGCTTCGATTACAATGAAAGCATTAAGATTAGCACCTAAACTATGGTCCACGATTAACCAAGGATTGGCCACAGAAAAAGGCGCTCAATTTCAATGGGAACTATCCAACCAAACTTTTCAATCATCTTTAACCCCACTCTTCTTAGATCAAACATTTTATGGTGTGATGGTGACGGCAATTGATATCACAAAGATTAGTCAACTTGAACAAATTCAAAGTGATTTTTTAGCAGACATATCGCATGAAATTAAAACGCCTCTCGCGGCCATTTTAGGCGCTTCAGAAATTCTTAATCAATCGACGAGAAAATTAACCACTGAAGAAACTAAAGAATTTCAAACGATGATTGCCAGTGAATCGTCTCGATTACAACGTTTGATTCATGAACTAACCGACTTATCTAAAATTGGCACTCATGGTTTTCAAACCCTAATTAAAACTAAGTTTTCGATTCTTGATTTGTTAACAGAAGTTAAACAAGTCTATCAGTTAGAGTTGGATAAAAAGGCACTTCAATTTAAGATAAAGATACCTAAAGAATTAAACATTTTTGTTGATCGCGACAAGTTTTTTCTTATTTTTTCCAATTTACTTTCTAATGCAATTCGCTATACGGATAAGGGGGCGATTCAAGTATCAAGTGAAATTAAGAATCAAACTTTGATTCTTTATTTTGCTGATACTGGCAGAGGCATTGAACCTAAAAATCTAGCAAGAATTTTTGATCGTTTTTATCGTACAGATGCTGCAAGAACGCGTGTCAGTGGTGGCAGTGGTCTGGGTCTAGCGATCACGAGGGGCATTGTTCAAGCCCATCAAGGCACCATCGAAGTTTCAAGTCAGTTAGGTAAGGGGACCACATTTACTTTAACAATCCCCCACTTAACCTAACCCTGATTAATTCTTTACGGTAACTTTATCTACTTAACAAATCCCTCCTTTATATTGAGAGCGTATGAATTCATAAGGAGGATATCTATGAACATGCAATTAAAGAAAGGAACTTTGTTTGCCTCACTTGCAGTGATCTTAGCTGCGTGCGGTACCACGGTTTCATCGTCTAGTGACAATTCTGTTGCTTCATCCGCCACATCTGTTGCGCCAGAGTTTACGACATCGAACAATATTGTTCTTTACACACGTGATACAACTTCAGGAACCCGTGATGGTTTTATGGGTGGTATCGGATTTAGCACGGCTGCAAAAAATGATAGTTTATTAACGGATGGATTTGTTATCGCTGATAACACAGCGATCTTAACTGCGATGAGCGGTTCCGATAAGTATGGTATTGGTTATGTCTCCTTATCTTCAGTTAACAACAACGTCAAAGCTTTGGATTTCAATAATGTTGAAGCAAGCGAAGACACAGTTTTAGATAACAGCTATGGATTGAAGAGACCATTCAACTGGATGTTAAGAGCAGACAACGATTTCCCTTCTGCTACCGTTGAAAACATTTCCAAAGCTTTCGTTGCCTTCATGGGAACGATTGAAGGTGGAGACACCATTGCTGGGGCAGGTGCAGTTGCTTTAAATGCCACTCAACGTTGGGATGACATCAAAGCTAGTTATCCAGTTTGTAATCAAGATAATAGTGCTGTGACCGTTCGCTTTGGTGGTTCTGACTCGATTGAAAAAGTTGCGAAGGCCATCACTGCTTCTTTTAAACCTCGTTGTGGGAACTTTGTTGCCGAACACGAACACACAGGTTCTGGAGATGCGTATAAGAGAACGAACGATCCTGCAATCAAAGATACCGCGGTCGGTAAGGATGTTGGTTTTGCCTCAAGAAACTTCGCTGATGCTGAAAAGAAAGTTGGCGATGTTGCCTTACCATCAGCTCAATATGGTCAATTAGCTTGGGATGCCATCGTTGCCATTGTTCACAAAGACAACCCATTACTCAATGTCAATGGTGATATTTTAAAGAGAATGTATGAAAAAGCATCCGCCAATCCAATCCGTACTTGGGCAGAAGCTTTAGCAGCAGAAGCCGCGCTTTAATTCTAACCAAATCATAACAAATAAGACCTTATACCGAGGGAGACCCCTCGGTATAATTTATTTATGACCATTAAAACGAATGTCACTAAAAAATGGATTGATCAATTGGTTGAAAAAATTCTTTTTTTTATGGCGTTATTATCAGCCTCATTTATCGTCATGGTTGTCATCGTCATTATCGAAAGAGGGTTATCGCCTTTTTTTTCAGATAACGATGGTTTAGGTCAAGTTAACTTATTAAGATTTTTAACTGGCATTGTTTATTTGGATGGCCCCACGTTTGCTTCTAATGCTTATGGCATTGGTTATTTGATAATCAGTACGCTTTATATTGCTTTACTGAGTTTATTGATTGCGATGCCCATCTCTATCTTTTCAGCACTATTTATTGCCAAGATTGCCCCTAAACCGTTAGGCAATACCTTAAGAACTGTAACGGAAATTCTTGCCGCGATACCTTCGATTGTTTATGGGTTGTTTGGCGCGGGTGTCATCTTGGATTTGGTTTATAACTTATCTCTGATTGTTGGGGTTCAATCCTCTGCAGGATTTTCAGTGTTATCCACGGTGATTGTTTTGGCAATTATGATTATTCCCACCATGACGGTCATTGCCGAAGTGGCAATTCGTGCGGTTCAAAAAGAATTAATCCATGGTTCATTAGCATTGGGTGCTACGCCTACGCAAACAAACTTTAAAGTCGTTTTGGCCTCAGCAAAATCGGGTATCTTTACAGCGGCAATCCTTGGAGTAGGCAGAGCCTTAGGTGAGGCAACGGCTGTTAGTTTAGTCGCTGGTTCTAGACGTTCGGGCATTTCATTTGCCTTATTTGAAACCACAGCTACACTGACATCAACGATGTTACAAGGGATGAAAGAAACGGTTGGTTTAGATTACACGATTCGCTTTTCGATTGGATTAGTCTTAATGGTAATTATTTTGCTCGTTAACTTTATTTTAAACTTCGTTAAATCAAAGGTTGGTCGAGTTCATGTCTAAATTTAGTTTCCGATATGTCATCGATGCTTTATTACAAGGTATTACTTTTTTATTTTCATCGATTTCATTTTTGACCTTAGGCGCGATTCTAGTGTTTGTATTTAATCAAGGATGGTCATTAGTTAACATTGATTTGATTCGCTATCCATACGAATCGACTACCATTTTGGGAGCACCCCTCGAAGATCAAAATGAATTTTGTTTATGTGAACCCAACATTACACTTGATCCTGAGGTTTTTTATTCAAATAAATGGGGTGTTGGTTTTTCACAAGGGCAAGATTTATTAGGCCAAGCGACAGTTCAACTAGCCTACATTCACCCCAATTCACCCATAAGTTCTTTAACAAATAAAGGAATTGAAGGGAATGAATTTGTCTTATTACCTGAATATTTAATTCAAAAAATTTCTTATAATGACCGTTCTACTTCATTGGCGAGACGCGGTGTTGAAAGAATGATTAATGAACTCGAATCCTCTAATTCAATTTATGAAATTGAAGTCATTACCAAAGGTGGTGGCATCGGCGGTTCGATTATTACCACGCTATGGTTGATTGGTTTAACCTTAATCATTGCCATTCCAATTGGGGTTGGGGCTGCCTTATATTTGAATGAATACGCCAAACACTCTCAATTCGCGAACGCAATTCGTTCGTTCATCGAAACGTTAACCGGGGTCCCTTCTATTATTTTTGGATTGCTAGGGGTGGCGATTTTTATTCCACTTACGGTTGCAACTACCAATGCCACTGGTGGTAATTTAATTTCTGGGGCGTTGACCCTTTCTGTCATTTTATTACCGATTGTGATTCGCACCACCGAAGAAAGTCTTAAAGTCGTGCCGATGGATTACCGTAACGCTTCATTAGCGTTGGGTGCGTCTCGAACTCAAACCACATTTAAAGTCGTGATTCCTAATGCCCTTCCTGGCATTTTAGCGGCAGTATTACTTGGGATTGGTCGAATTGTCGGCGAATCTGCGGCGTTGATCTTTGCCATCGGTTCGATTGTGAGGGATGAGATTACTTTAACGGATAAATCCACTTCTTTGGCAGTGCATATTTATTCGATGATGACTGATGAACCTGCCAATATTGAACTATCTTCAACGATTGCCATTATCATCTTGGCAATTGTGTTAGTCCTTAACTTATTGATTAAATTCATTTCCAGCAAGATTATGAAAGGCAAACTCGGAGGAGTAATCTAATGAAAAAAGTATTTGATACCCAGAACCTGTCTTTATTTTATGGGAAAAACCAAGCGTTAAAAAACATTAATCTTTCGATTTTTGAAAAAAGCGTGACCGCACTTATCGGTCCTTCTGGATGTGGAAAATCCACATTTTTAAGAACGTTAAATCGGATGAATGATTTGATACCTGATGTTAGCATCCAAGGTGGAGTTTGGTTTGGTGATATTTCAATTTATGATCAAAAGACAGACGTCATTGATATTCGCAAGCGTATCGGCATGGTGTTTCAAAAACCCAATCCATTCCCCATGAGTATTTATGACAATGTCGCGTATGGCCCAAGGTGCCAACGAAATTATTCTAAAAAAGAAATGGATGCACTCGTAAAAGAGGCATTGGTAAAGTCCGCTTTATACGAAGAAGTGAAGGATCGATTACAGCGTTCAGCGCTTGAATTATCAGGTGGTCAACAACAAAGACTATGTATCGCACGAGCATTAGCTATGAATCCCGAAGTGTTGTTAATGGATGAACCTACCTCAGCGCTCGATCCAATTGCCACTGCCAAAATTGAAGAGTTGATTGTCGAATTAAAGAAAAACTATACTATAGTAATCGTAACCCATTCCATGCAACAAGCCGCCCGTATTTCTGATCAAACCGCCTTCTTCTTACTTGGTGACCTTATTGAAGTAGAAGAAACAAAAACATTCTTCGCAACACCGAAAGATCCCCGTTCAGAAAGTTATATTACCGGAAGGTTTGGATAGGAGTAAATATGACCACTTTAATTGAAACAGAAATTAGAGAAATAGAAAAAAATCTCAAAGAGATGATTGATTTAGTGTTGTCGATGCACCGCGACGCTAAGAAAGCGTTAGAGACCAATGATACAAAATTAGCCATTCAAATTATTAAACGTGATGAGCAAGTTAATAATCTAGACGAATTGATCAATGAATCAGTGCTTTCATTTTTAGCAACGCAAGCCCCTGTTGCGAGGGATTTACGTTCTGCTATCGCGATGATTCGGGTTGCCAACGATGTGGAGCGCATTGGGGATTATGCGAAAACAATCTCTGAATTTATTATTTTAACCAAGCCACTCTATGATCCATTCAAGTTATATATCAATGATATGTTTGATGATTTTATGAAAATGTTTCAAATGGCGACGAGTTTATTTTTTAAACCCGTTTTGGAAGAATCTTATACCATTGCCGCCCAAGATCAATTTATTGACGCCAAACTCAAAAAAGCGTTTCATGAAATTCCTAAAGTGGTCAATACTACCAACGTCATGAGTTTATTAGATACCTTTAACATCATTCGTACCCTCGAGAGAGCGGGAGATCATACGAAAAATATTTGTGAAGCCGTCATCTTTAAATTAAAAGGGAAAAAAATCGATTTAGGTTAAACTTAACAATTCGATATTTTGCGATAAATAAACACCGAATTTGGTGGTTATTATAGTTCCCATCATTCTTTGGTTTTCAACCCCCCAATCATCGCTATAATAATGAAAGATTTAAAGGAGATGAGATCATGCGTATTGGGATTTTAGGACCGATAGGTTCAGGTAAGTCAACACTCGCGAAAATGCTCGCTGATTATTATAAATATCCATTATTAGAAGAACCGGTAGAAAAGAATCCATATTTACCTTATTTTTATGAAGATAAAGAAACCTTTGCCCTCCTCTCTCAAAATGCTTTTTATAGTGCCTTATTCCTCTTGATGTGGAAAACCAAAGACCTGCCTCACGTCATCTGTGATTCCACCTTGTATTCCAATCTTGTGTTTGCCGAAATGTTAAGACTGGAAGGATTTATGAGTGCCACCGAAGTGGCATTAACGTATGCAATTGCCGATGCTCACCTAAAACGTCTTCCCGATCTCGACATGCAAGTGGTATTGATGAGACCCAAAGATGAATTATTCCGCTATGTGAGAAAACGTGGTAGAACGATTGAAAAAGGCCAAGAAGATTACTTAAACTTTCACTATGACAACTATTATGATGTTTTAAATCGCATTTTTAAAAATTATAAAGTCGACAAGAATAAAGTCTTATTTTTAGAACTGGGTGATATCAATGATCCCAAAGAATTTGAAAGAGTTAGATTAAAAATAGAAGCCGCTCATAAGCTGGCGATGAAAAAGAAGTAATTACTTCTTTTTTTTCTTTTCTGCTTGATGAAATTCAGATACTAGTGAGGCAACTTTGGTCAATAATAAGTCGGTTGCTTTTGGGTTAAATGCGCCTTCAGGAACGATAATATCCGCGTGGATTTTTGAGGGTTCGACAAATAAATCATGCATTGGTCTAACCGTTTGAAGATATTGGTTAGTAATGCTCTTAAAATTACGACCACGTTCTTCAATATCCCGTTTCACACGTCTTAAAACTCGAATATCAGCTGGAGTATCGACGTAAATTTTAAAGTCTAACATCGTTAATAATGCAGGGATTGCAAACGTTAGAATTCCTTCAACGATAATCACAGGAGCAGGGCTTGTTTTAATCGTTGCATTCGCTCGAAGATGGTTTTTGAAATCGTAAGTCGGTTGTGGAATGGCAGTGCCGTTTTTTAAAGCATTTAATTGTTCGAGAATTAACGTTACATCAAAAGCATCGGGATGATCGTAATTGAGCGCCGCTCTTTTTTCAAAATTTAAATCGGTACGATTACGATAATAATTATCCAAACGAATAATCACCGCATTCCCGTTACCTGATTCAGAGAGTAAGACATCTGCCAAGGTTGTTTTACCTGATGCAGTGCCGCCAGCAATCCCAATGATGATTCGTTCCATTGTTGATAATCATAAATAAAAAAGGTCATCGTTTCAATTAAAAGATGACCTTAGAATTGTTAAGAAATAAAGTGGATTAACCGCCACGACCGCCCGGACGTCTGGTCATTGGTTTTGGCATGGTGACAGGTGGGCGATTGCCAACTGGTTTTGGTTGATTAGGTACAAACGGAGTTTTGTTACCTTTCATCGGTGGAATAAATGGTTTTGGCATAATGATTTCCTTAATTTTATTCTACATTAATTTGCGATAAATAGTGAGCAGTAATCGATTCAAGTGCATCGGCGATGGGGTTAATGGTTTCTGAAGCCGTACCAGCGGCAACGGTTTCATTTGCAGAAATCATAATTTCCCAAGCGTTAGCATAAACGGCAGCCTTTCCCTTTAAATCATTTTTAAGTGCATTAATAATGATGTCACCAAAGTTTCCGTGTTCTCGGTCCTCAACCCCTTGAAAACCCAAGTAAATGGAATTAGCCAACCCCACTCTAAAACGGTTGGAGTTTCTTCCACCATTGCCATCGACTAAGGCTTCGTAAACAAACCCGTAAAAACTACCATCTAGATTAAATACTCTTTGGACTTCAATTACTTTAGTTGACGTTAAGTTTTGGGTTAAATTTTCACTTACCGAATAGAACTGAGTCAGGGTTGCACCACCCATTGCAATTGACCATTTAGAATTTAAGGTGACGATTGTACTCGTCGCAGGAATCGATGATGAGTTGACTTCACTTGATTGAATTTCGTTTGAACTGGTCGAAATGATAACGGTTGAAGTTGTGAATGCCACTGATGAAGACATCACATCAGATGAAGAAGTAGCACAACCCACGAGTGCGATACCGATGGCAACAAGGCGAATTGGTTTTAGCATAACAATCTTCTCCCTTTTTAAACTGAACTTCGATTGTAAATTCATAGAAATATGTGTCAGTTGCGTTTATTATATGTATTAAGGAAAAATAACGCATCTAAAATGCTTTTATGATAAAAAAAGACCTAATTGAAAAACTAAAATCACACTATATAACGATGATCGCGGAAAAAAATTTTGATCACTTTATCAATCCGCGAATTATCAAACTCGAAGATGGTGAAGCGGAAGTGCATTGGCAAGCGAAACCGGATCATTTAAACCGATTCGGTGCTGTTCATGGTGGTGCGTTAGCAGGTTTGATTGATACCGTGGCCGCCATTGCATCACTCACCAAAATGAAAAGGATTGTCACCATTGAATTAAATGTGTCGTATATCAAGGCTGCGAATATCTCTACTCACATCATCGCCAAAGGAAAAGTGATTCATGCTGGTCGGTCTTTACTAAGAACTTCTGTGGAATTAATGAATGCTGAAGGCGACATCTTAACCAAAGGCAATCTTACTTTTTTTGTTTTAGGAGATTTAACATTATGAGCACAAAACCCTTACCATTAGGTGGCATTCATCACGTCACCGCGATTACGTCATCTGCGAATGAAATCTATCAATTTTTCACGAGAGTCCTTGGTTTAAGGTTAGTAAAAAAAACCGTCAATCAAGATGACATTCGCGCTTATCATCTTTTCTTTGCAGACGATCGCGGTAATCCTGGAACCGATATGACGTTCTTTGATTTTGCTAAATCTCCAAAAGCCGTCCGTGGCACAAATGAAATTTATCGGACTTCGTTCCGAGTGAAAGATGACCAAAGTTTAGCGTATTGGTTAAAACGTTTTCAACGTTATCAAGTTAAACATGAACCGATCAAAACGATGTTCGGTCGTAAATGGCTAAATTTTATGGATTTTGATGAACAAATGTATACCTTGGTGTCTGATGAAAAAATTCCAGGGGTTGCTGCCGGAGAACCTTGGCATCTTGGTCCAGTGCCTGATGAATTTGCCATTATTGGTCTCGGGCCAATTTTTATTCGCGTGAATGAATGGGAATTGATGCATCGACAATTAACCCAAGTGATGGGTTTAACCTTGATTCTGAAAGAAGTATCGATGTCACTATACGAAATGACACCCAAAGGAAATGGCGCTGGTGTCGTGATTGATTATCAACGGATGATGGGGCAAGCCATTCAAGGGTATGGCAGTGTTCACCATGTTGCATTCAGAATCAAAGATAGAGAAGAACTCGATGAATGGCGAGTGCATTTACTGCAAAATCAAATTCCCAATTCAGGATTTGTGGATCGATACTATTTCCAATCACTTTATGCGCGCATCTATCCCAAAGTTCTCTTTGAATTTGCCACTGATGGACCTGGTTTTATTGATGAAGAAGAACCTTATGAAACCTTAGGAGAAGCGTTGTCAATTCCTCCGCATTTAAAAATAAAAAGTGATTTAATCAAACAAATGATTAAACAATTGAATACCAAAAGAAGTGGGTTTGTTTTTCCTAAAGAATATTGATGAAACGTGCTAGGGTATTCATGCAAATCATGATTCCAGGCCTACTTGTTTTAAGTATGGTTTGTGTGTATTTGGCAATAATCTTCAAACCAAGTCCCAGAGAAATTTTTCGCTTAGCATTTAACCCGCTGAATGTAGAAACGAATGCAAATGTTGATGTCCTAGAGCAGACG
>VHBF01000002.1 GCA_016872075.1 Bacillota bacterium
TGTTTCTCTGACTAAATAATAACGAACGGTGTCCACACCATACTTTTCTATAAGTGGCAAAGGATCAATCACGTTGCCTTTGGATTTGGACATCTTCGCATCTTTCATCATTAATAAACCATGGGCAAAGACGCGGTCGGGTAAACGTAAACCGAGGGCCATTAAGAAGATCGGCCAATAAATAACGTGGAAACGCGTAATATCGCTACCCACAATATGAATCACTTCTGCTTGTGGATCTTTCCAAAATTTTTCATAAAGTTCTGGTTTGGGACTGCCATATCCCAATGCAGTGATGTAGTTGGTTAAGGCATCTAACCACACATACACAACATGTCGAGGATCTTCTTTGACTTTAACCCCCCAAGAAAAAGAGGTTCGAGACACACACAAGTCGGCAAGACCGGGTTTGATAAAGGTGTTGATCATTTCATTCTTGCGCGATTCTGGGGTGATTAATAAAGGGTTCTTTTCATAGTATTCCACTAAGCGATTGGCATATTTACTCATTCTAAAAAAATAAGCATCCTCTGCTTCTGGGTGAACGGCTCGTTTACAATCTGGACATACTTTCGCTTCTCCGATTTGTGTATCGGTCCAAAAAGATTCGCAATAGGTACAATACCAACCTTCATACTTGGAAAGATAAATGTCATCTTGTTTTAAAAGTTGACTAAAGATTTGTTGTACTACTTTTTCATGCCTTGGTTCCGTGGTACGAATAAAGTCATCATAACTAATGTGCATTTTGGACCAAAGGTCTTTAATGCCAACAACCACATCATCCACAAACTGTTGAGGTGATTTGCCGTTTTTTTCTGCAGTTTCTTGAATCTTTTGTCCGTGTTCGTCAGTACCAGTCAAAAAATAGGTTGGGACCCCTGCAAGACGTTTGTATCGAGCAAAGACATCCGTCACAACAGTTGAGTACGCGTGACCAATATGTAACTTCGCACTCGGGTAATAAATGGGGGTAGTGATATAAAATTTTGTTTTCATGGTTCTTATTATAAAGAAAAAAACCACTCTCTTCTTAGAAAGTGGTTTTGATACTTGGTATTACTTCTTCGCGTAACGTTTGTTGAAGCGATCAACACGACCATCAATCTTGGTGTTACGATCTTTACCAGTAAAGAATGGGTGGCAGCTTGCGCATGTGTCAACCCGGACTTCATCTAGAATTGATCCCGCTTCGAAGGTATTGCCGCAGCTAATGCAAGTGACTTTAACTTGCTTATAGTTTGGGTGGATGCCTTGTTTCATTGGATGTGCTCCCTTCCGCCTTAAATCGCATGTGGATTTAAAGTAAGTGCTTTAAAATATTAACATCCTTCAAGGTGTGTTGCAACGAAAAAGAGCGGATTTGTAAAAAAATAGTTAAGTTCTATAATGAGAGAAGTAAAAGGAGGGGTTTTTATGAAATTAACCCTCAAACAACACTGGCTTACCTACGTGATTCTCGCCTATGGTTTACTGTTAACAGGTGTTTTAATTGAAAAATTTGTTGCGGATTTCCTTTTAGACCCAACAGACGATTGGTGGCGTTTTTGGTATCTCTTTACTTATCAAACCAACGTTATGGTCGCCGCTTGGTCTGTGACTTATGGTTTAGGAAAATTGTTTAACTGGGAAAGGGTGTTGAATTGGTTAACCAAGAAAATTGTTGTGATCATTATTACCGTCAACACATTGATTGTCTTTTTCATTGTGTTCTTTGTCTTGAATCCCGTTCTACAAGGTGAATGGAATCCGATTTCTAGCCTTTCAGAGTTGTTAAACCACAACCTATCTACCGTTTTGATGAGCGTGGTTTTCTTGATGATCCCAGGAAATGGTGTGTTAAAGAATCAAACTGCGATCACCGTGTTGATTTATCCATTTGTGTATTTTATTTTTCACACGATAATCGGTCTTAATTTCACCTTTAAAGACGGCGAACCAGCATTTAACTACGGTTTCGTGAATCCTAATAACTATGAAAGCTTATTTGTTTTTGTGGGTATTGTGGTCTTGCTGGTTTTAATTTTTGGCGCACTTGGATTTGGATTGATTAAACTCAAAAACAAACTGCATCCTGTCGTTGTAAAAAAAGCAGCTACGCGATAACGTCCAAATGAAAAACCGGCCACAACTGATGACCGGTTTTTTTAATTGATTAATTAAGCGACAAAGCCTTCGTAGGTTGCTTTTTCTGAGTCACTTAATAAATAGTTTGCGGGTACTAATAAGTCAGGATTTCTGAAGGTAATGGTAGCTTCATAAACTTTGTCGTTTCCTGATGCACCAATACTGATTTCACCTTCGTTTGTGCTGCTGGTAAAGGTGATAACTACATCTAAATCGGTTGGAACAAATCCTACGGTGTCTTCAAAGCTCGCTAGATCAAGAAAGTTACCCACAGGCAAGGTATACACTTTAACATCTTTGGTTTCTGGTTGACCACCAATTACAAGATTAGTAGCTTGGTTATTGATGATGGATTTTGTTTCTTCGGAGAAAACTGAATTAGCAGTTTCAACCGCCTTATCAAACATGTTAAAAGAATCTGCTTCAAACGCATCAAAGACTTTATCAATTTGGTTTGGCGCGTTGGCAAATTCTCGTTTGGCAAATAAACCACCTTCAGCATAGTCGTAGACAATGGTTAGGGTTCTTGTGGTTTCAACACCTTCATTCGTTTCGGGTGAAACACTAACGAGTTTAATGCCGGTGCCAAAGAAATATGCTTCATAAGTTGTGGTTTTGCCATCTACTGATAAAACCGCTTCTACTTCGAAATTAGAGGTGATACGATTTTGATTATCTAGGATTGGAAAGTACAAATCATTCATCGTATTGAATACATCTGAAAAATATGTTTGGGGGCCTAAGCAACCTGCCAGCACCAGTGTCGTCGCAAATAAAGCTAACAATTTCTTCATATTCATCGTTTTTCTCCTTTTACCCTAAGGTATGGTCATATCTATTAAACCATATATTTAACAACGCAAATAAAAAATTTCTTGGAAACCAAGAAATTAATTAACAATTGGCGCTGGTATCACATTCATTGAGAGCGGATCATTTGCCGATCAAAGAAAGAGAATGGTGATGAACAACCATCCTTACCAGGCAGTCTTATTAAAGCACAATTCGTCAATTAGTGCTATCAAAATGCTGTAAACTTTCTGTAAAAGATTATTCGTTTCAACTATCTTTTGATAGTCACCCTTATCAAAACTTGTTAAAATGATTTTATTATTTGGAGGAATCTTATGATTTCTAAAAAGTTAGCAAGCGTCTTACTTCTTGAAGCGACTGCCTCTGGGGCAGATTTCGCGGAAGTGTATTTAGAAGATACTTTAAGTTCAAACCTTTCCATGGAAAATGGAAAAATTGAAGAACGGGTCTCTACCAATGGTTTTGGTGTGGGTATTCGTGTTCTTAAAGGATTACAAAGTGCGTATGGATATACGTCAGACCTTTCTAAGAAGAGTTTGATGAAATTAGCACAAGATGTGGGGAAGGCTTTTTCTGGCCCACGCGTGTTAACCCTAGCACCTTTAGAAAAAGTTAAAGTAAAAGAAATCATCAATTTGTCTACGCAACCAATGGAAACGATTTCAGTCAAACAAAAAATTGATTTGCTAAAAATGGTCAATGATACGATGGCAAGTTTTGATAAACGTATTGTGAGAACCAATGTTTACTTAAACGATATGGTAAAGAATGTCACCATCTTCAACACGTTAGGTAGATATGTTGAAGACACACGTCGTCGTGCAAGACTATATATGATCGCGGTAGCGGCAGAAAACGGCAAAATTGAAAACTTTGGTGAAGGACCGGGTGCCAGTGATGGTTTCGATTTCTTTACTTCAAAAATTAAATTAAAAGAAATGGCGATTGAAACAGCTAAGAGCGCCATCTCCTTACTCGGTGCCGCGGAATGCCCGTCCGGCAAAATGCCTGTGGTGATTGGTAATGGTTTTGGTGGAGTTATTTTCCACGAAGCTTGTGGTCACCCATTCGAAGCATCAGCAGTATCGAAGAAACTTTCAGTCTTCTGGGATAAACTCGGTAAACAAGTAGCGAATCCAATTGTAAACGCAGTTGATGACGGCACCATTCCTTTTGGTTGGGGTTCGACCAACGTCGATGATGAAGGTTTCCCGGCACAAAAAGTTCAATTAATTAAAGATGGTGTGCTCAATAGCTTCATGATTGATCAATTTAATGGTCGCCGCATGAAAGCGGAACAAAACGGACACTCACGTAGACAAAACTATAAATTTGAACCAACTTCAAGAATGACCAACACCTATATTGAAAATGGTCCTCATACCGTCGAACAAATTATTGCGGCAACCCAATATGGTTTGTATGCAAAGAAAATGGGTGGTGGATCTGTGAATCCAGCTACAGGTGAATTTAACTTTACCGTTTCCGAAGGTTATATGATTCGGAATGGTAAGATTGCCGAAGCGGTTAAAGGTGCTGCGTTAGTTGGTAAGGGTGATGAAACCTTAGCCAAGATTGATATGGTCGCCAATGACTTAGCGAGAGCCCAAGGGATGTGTGGAGCTGCCTCAGGTAGCATTCCAACCGACGTAGGTCAACCAACCATTCGCGTGACTGAAATCACCGTTGGTGGTCGCCGAGGAGGACAATAATATGGCAAAGTTTGATGCATATTTTGCGTTAGCAAAAGAAAAAGGTGTCGAAGTTTTAGAACTTTATTACTCACGCGCCAAGTCATTAAGTTTCAAATTATATAATGCCCAAATTGAAGGTTATAAGCTTTCGGAAGATATTTCACTTTATGCTCGCGGCATATACAAAGGTAAGATTGGGTATGCCTCAACAGAAAAGATGACCAAAGAAACGCCTGAGTTCTTGGTCAATGAAATTATCATGAACGCTGGCACCGTTACCAAAGAAGAATTAGCGATTATTTTCAAAGGATCAGAAAAATATAAAAAGAAAAAAGTCTACAATCCTGAAATCGCTGAACTTTCAATCGATGTTAAGAAGAAAAACCTATTTGAAATTGAACGTAAATTAAAAGCAGCAGATAAGCGCATCGCCCAAGTTGATGCTTGCAGCTATCAAGAACGCGAATCAGAAGCAATGTTGTTGAACTCGTATGGTTTACAACTTAAACGCAAGAGTAACTACTACTATTACTATGCCGGGGTTCTTGCCATCCAAGGTGAAGAACGGAAGAGTGAAGGTGATGTGCATTTCTCAAACGACCTTACCACATTCAATGTTGACACCTTCGTGAATAAAATTATCAGCAAAGCTTTAATTAAATTTGGTGGCACCCAATGCCCATCAAAGGATTACAAAACAGTCTTAGATAAAGAAGTGGTCGCTGATTTACTTTCTGCTTACTTGGACAACGCCTCTGCGGATGAAGTCCAAAAGAAAACCTCATTAATGATTGGTAAACTCAATCAACCAGTCGCGAGCAAAAAAGTGACCATCATGGAAATGCCTTTAAAGAAAAATGCTTTCTTTACTTATTTCGATGATGAAGGAGTTGCAACTTACAACAAAACCGTTGTGAAAAAAGGTGTCTTACAAACCTATTTCCATAACTTAAATACTGCCCACAAAGATGGGGTTCAAACCACAGGTAATGGTTATCGATCGGGTGGTAAAGTTGGCGTTGGATTTCAAAATATTGTCTTGAAACCAGGTCGTAAATCACTTGAAGAATTGTTTGCAAAAATTGGCGATGGTGTTTATATCACCGAAGTTATGGGTGTGCATGCTAGTTTAAACCCAACCTCTGGAAACTTCTCGTTGCAAGCGAATGGTTTCATGATTGAAAATGGTAAACGTAGCACCCCATTAACCTTAATCACGGTTGCGGGTAACTTAATGGATATGTTTATGAACGTCAAAGAAGTCGCCAGTGATAATGAATTATTATCTTCTGGTTATGATGTCCCAAGCCTCTTCATTAAAAAACTTACCATTGCTGGTAAGTAATTTAATTTCTTAAATTAAAATCAACCTATTCTTTCTTGGGTTGGTTTTTTCTTTGTTTCAGTAAATAAATCATTAAAAAAGAAACAAGCGTGGAAAGGCCGCTACCAACGAAAGAATAAATAATCAAGACGATGCCAATTAAATCACCCCAACTACCTGGTGTTTGTGAAGCGGTAACCATTAAAATGATTGCAAAAGTTACTCCAAATAACAAAATACCTAAGTTAGGTAAAATCGATAATCCTATCTTTTTTGTTTTCAAATAAAGGCGATAGACCCAATATTGAATACCTACGAACAAACCTAGTGCAACTAATAAACCAAATAGTTCTTCCATTGTTTTTCTCCTTGTTTAAGACTTCATTTTTGATTGAAGCAGCACATACATGATCACGGATATCCCTGAAGAAATGATCGTGGTGATAATAGTCATGATTAAGGGAATAATAAAGCCAAGTCCAGCCCAACTTCCAGGTTCACCTTGGGCAACAATCAAACCAACCACGGAAAATAAAACACCAACACCCAACAACATAAGGTTGCCTAACACCACAATCTTCCATTGAAGTTTTTTCGCTAAATTCATATAAATAAGACTTTGCGTTATCGTGATGGCGAAAAATGGTATCAGAAAAGGCACAAAGTTTTGAATAATTGACATCTTGTTGGCTCCTTAAATTAAATTATAAACGAATTAGGAAAAACGCCAACTAGGATTTTTCTTTTTCACCATTTTCAAAACCCGATCAAACAGAATGGATTCAGCGGCCTTACGACCGGATTCATGAATTTTCTTAATTGCGATGTGTTGCCGTTCAAAGGTATAGCTTGCTTCTGAATAAGACTCTTCAATCATGCCTGCCACATATAAATAAGTGGTAAGGGTAATCATATTCGTGTCATTACTCAAGTACTTTCTTTGTTTGGAATCAAGTTTGTAATAGTACGTACTTGCAGCTTTGGGTTTAGCATTCATAAAGTAAATAAAGGTTTTAATTATTAGGATTTTTTGTTGAAGATTTTCACCGAGTCTTGGTGAAGTTGAAATGTATTTCAAGTCTTTTTCTGCCGTTTCATAATCTTCATCCACGAGTGCTTGATAGATTTTGTGGAAATATATTTGAATCGTAAGATTGTTGAGATCTTGACTCACTTGGAAGGGTTGAGGGTCTTTACCTTCTTTGTAAGCTTTTTCAATGCGTTGTAATTCAAGATAAGCTGCGTTCCCTTCGCTTGTGGTTAGCGTTGCTAATCGATACCCATCCGTAACGGAGTCGAGTTTAAAGGGCATAAAGTTATAAATCATCAACATCCCACCAACTGCAACGACCACAATCGCCGCATATCGACCCCATTGCATTTCATCAAATAAACCATAGGCAACGAATAAGGCCAAGATGATTTCTAGTAGATAAATAACCAATCCACCCCATAAGAAAAGCCGGGGTCTAATTTTTTTAGCTTTGGGCGTAACGGTAGTTTCCCCTGTTAATCCTTCGTAGGGTTGAAATCGTACCCGAAATCCAGTCTTTGTTCTCACAAAGGCTAAACCTAAGAAGTTAACTGTGTTGATGGAATACCCACCTGCAAGCGCACCTAAGATGTGACCAAGTTCTAAAGAAATAACATTGATGATAAAGGCACCAAAGATTGTAACAATGGCATAACCATATTGCGCGATGCCTGTAATCCCAAGGGTGGTGAAGGCCGGGGCAATGATATTCACACCCACAAAAATGGCAATCGCAATCATCACGCCATAAACAACTAAGGTAGTTAATTCTTCTTTTTTCATTTTTTATTATTTTATCACTTTCAAATTAGGGATTGATAGCGCTTGGTTGCCACAATTGGTAGTGTTGTTCAACACTTTCCCATTCACTACCACGAAGAACAGCCCGCATTTGGTAGTTTTCATCGGCAGTTTCAAAGGTGGTACCAATAAAGACTTCAATTTTAAATTCATAAAGTGAGGCCGCTAGTTTGGTTATGGTCAGCGAACGATTGGCAAGGGTGATATCACCATAAAAAACAAAATTATTCGGTGTTTGGTTGTTTGCAAAACGTTGCCATTGTTGGACCATGGTGGTGATGGGGCCCATGGTTAAAGCGAGTCTATAATTATCCACAGTACGAATGGTTTCAAATTTTTGATCTTGCGCCCCAAAAAAACCAATCGGATATGTTTCATCACGAATTTCATAAATCAAAGAAGCGTCTGCATAAAGTTGATAGTCTACTGAAATCGGAATGGTCACTTCTGTTTGAAACATTTTTTGTATTTGCCACTGACCGTAAATTACTGGATTGGAATGGCGAGTGAGCGTTATCTCTTCTTCTTCAACAAATTGATTAAACCAATAATAATCGGAGCCAAAATACACATGGCTTAAATCCCGATGTTTACGAAACGATTGTAATTGATTAAAACGTTCGTCACTGGTTTGGAGGGTCGAGAGCACTTGCACAACTTCTTGATCTTCAATCGATTGATTGACACTTAGGGAGCTTACATTGTTTGGCATCACCAAAGGTTGATTGGAAAATTGAATGCTTTGGTTTGCAAAATCACCAAGGATTGCCTCGCTAACCGCATAAGGCGTCACAACGTCTTCTATCTTAGGAAAGTTAAATTCAGCTAATGGTAAAGGGTTCAAGACTGACGGGTTGACGATTTGATAACTTGTTTCGATCAAAGTTTCTTTCAGGATGGTACGGCCATTGATAACGGGATTAAAATCCTCGTTCGGAATTGGAATGGATGTGGCTGAACTAAGAGTTGAACTAGAAGAAGGGGTTAATCGGCAACCACTCAACACAAGACAGAAAATCGGTAAGGTTAATAATTTATTCATGACGTTTGTTTGCAAAATATTGTTTTAATAATGTTTGAGACGCTTCAGATAAAACCCCTGATTGAATCATGGGTTTGTGTTGTAACCGAGCAATTTTATGGATTTGAAGTTGCGATTGAATCGCCCCACTTTTTTCATCTTTAACCGCATAGACAATCCGATCGATACGACTTTGAATCAACGCGCCTGTACACATCATGCAAGGTTCTAGGGTGACATAAAGTGTACAACCTTTTAATCGCCAAGATTGAAGATATTCACTTGCTTGTTGTATCGCGATTAATTCAGCGTGGGCTTTGACATCGTGGTTTTTTTCTTTGAGATTATGTCCTCGGCCAATGATGCTATGTTGATAGACAACCACTGCACCAACCGGAACTTCATCCAAATCAAAAGCAAGTTTAGCTTGTGCCAAAGCTTCTTTCATCCAATGTTCATCACTAAAGGTTTCCACCTTTAGATTATTTTTGTTTGCCAATAACAGTTAAACCACCCATGAATGGAACTAAAACATTAGGGATTTTTACGTCGCCATTAGCCAATTGATATTGTTCTAAGATTGCAGGAACGATTCTCGATGTGGCAAGAGCAGAAGCGTTAAGTGTGTGAGCAAATTTGGTTTTTTGAGAGCTTGGATCTTTATAGCGAATTTTACCTCTTCTGGCTTGATAGTCACGCGCATTCGATACGGAGGAAACTTCTTTATAAATATTGAGTGATGGAATGTAAACTTCAATGTCATGGGTTCTTGCCATCGAGTGTGAGCAATCACCTGCAGCTAATTTAGAAACCCGAAAATGAAGACCGAGTTTTTCCACTAGAGAAGAGGCTTTTGCCACTAATTCAAGGAACATGGCGGGGCTTTGTTCTTCTCGTGTATATTGCACCAATTCAACTTTATTGAATTGATAACCGCGAATCATGCCGCGTTCTTCACTTCGGTAACTGCCTGCTTCATAACGGTAACACGGCGTATAGGCAAAATATTTTTTAGGCAACAAAGAACCATCGAGGATTTCATCGCGGTGTAGGTTGACTAAACCGGTTTCTGCAGTGGGTAATAAAAATTTTTCTGGTTCTGTCTTCTTTAACCAAAACACGTCATCTTTAAATTTAGGAAATTGACCGGCAGTTAAACCCGATTCATAATTCAAAAGGTGTGGTAATAACACCATTTCATAACCATCTTTAAGATGTTCACTCATGAAAAAATTCAGCAATGCCCATTCAAGTTGGGCACCCAACCCACGATAAATCCACGTGCCTGCTCCAGAAATTTTTGCCGCTCTTTGATAATCAATGATTCCTAAATTTTCGGCAATCTCCACATGGTCTTTGAGTTTAAAGTTGAATATGGGTTGCTTACCAACAATGCGAATCGCTTCGTTGTTTTCTTTACCACCTTCTTTAAGGTCTTCATCGGGAAGGTTAGGCAACTCTAATAAAAATTGATCAATCTTAGTTTCGAGAGCCTTAAGTTCTTGTTCTTTTCCTTGAATCGATTGATTGAGTATTTTGACTTGTGAAAAAATAGACTGCACATCTTTTCCTGCTTTTTTTGCTTCGGGAACTGAAGCAGAAAGTTTATTGACTTCAGCTTTGACTTGTTCAACTTCTAGCAACAATTGTTTGCGTAATTGAGCATCTTGAAGTAGACCATCAAAATTGACCTTAAAGCCTTTTTTTGCCAATAAGGACACGACTTTCTGGGTTTGATCTTTAATCAATTGGAGATCGAGCATAGACTAAGCCTCCACTTCTTCGTCATCATCCCCTTCGTCTGTGTCCGGGGTTTCTGGTTCGTTTGGATTATCTAATTCAACCGTTTCCACTTCTTCGGTTGGTTCTTCTAAACTCGGTTCAACAATCGCAATCGAGGATACAAATTCTTTTTCACCTAAACGAATCAATCGCACCCCTTGTGTGGAGCGAGCAATGACTCTGACTTGAGTTAAGGAGATACGAATAATGACGCCAGCTTTGGTGACCACTAACAAATCTTCGTCGCCGTTGGCAGCTTTTAAGGCAATTAAATTACCATTCTTATCCGAAGCCTTAATGGTGTTAACACCTTTAGCACCGCGTTTGGTTTGGCGATATTCTTCAAAGGCCGTCATCTTTCCAAAACCTTTATTGGTCACAACCAAGATATATTTACCTTCTGCAGTCGTGGATACACCAATGACTTTGGCACCTTCAGCTAACTTCATACCGCGAACCCCGGCAGCGGTTCTTCCCATATCGCGAACATCACTTTCTGGGAAGGTTACCATCTTGCCAGTGGATGAAGCCAAACTGACGAATAAATTTCCAGTGGTTTGTTTCACATCCAACAACATGTCTCCATCTCGTAAGGAGATAGCAATCTTTCCGTTTTGACGGATGGATTCAAATTCTTTAATTTCGGTACGTTTGACAACCCCTTTTTCGGTAATGAAGAATAAGTAATGACCTTGGATATATTCATCCACCGAAATAATCGATTTAATCGTTTCTTGTTTTTCTAAACTTAATAAGTTCACAACCGGTATCCCTTTAGCGGTTCTTGCAAACTCAGGAATTTGATAACCTCGTAAGCGATACACTTTACCTAAGTTCGAGAAGAATAAAATATCAGTATGGGTTCGGGCATTCACAATAATGGAAACGATGTCGTTTTCATTTAAACCCGCGCCTTTAACACCGCGGCCACCTCTATTTTGGGTTCGAAATACTTCTGGTAATTGGCGTTTAATATAACCGTTTTGGGTCATGGTAATGACAATGCTGGTTTCCGGAATGAGATCTTCATCTTCAATCGAAGAAATATTATCGGAAATTTCAGTCATCCGATCATCACCAAACTTTTCGGCGATAACATCTAAATCGGTAAGGATGACATCCACGACCAATTGCCGATTGCCAAGAAGTTGTTTGAAGTAAGCAATGTTCTTTTCAAGTTGAACTTTTTCGTCTTCGAGTTTTTGTTTTTCTAAACCGACTAACCGTCTTAATGGCATGTCCACTATTTCTTTGGTTTGCTTTTCTGATAATTTAAACCGTTGTGAAAGTGTTGTGCGAGCAATATCAATGTTGGCTGATTTCTTTAAGATATCCACAATCGCGTCAATATTGTTGATCGCGATCAAATAACCATTGACGATGTGAATGCGATCTTCTGCTTTGGTTAATTGATAACGCGTTCTTCTTTCTACGACTTCAATTTGGTGATCGAGATAATGTTGAATTAAAGCTTTCAAAGGCAATACTTTGGGTTGACCCTTCACTAAAGCAAGGTTAATAATCCCAAAACTGACTTGAAGTTGCGTGTGTTTATAAAGTTGGTTCAATAACACTTCAGGAATAATGTCTCGGCGAACTTCAATCACCACCCGAATTCCATTCTTATTCGATTCATCACGAATATCGGTGATCCCTTCAATGACTTTATTTCTCACCAAGTCTGCGATATTTTCAATCATCGACGCTTTGTTGACTTGATATGGAATTTCTTTCACAATAATGCGTTTTTTACCATTTTCAAATTCTTGAATGTCAACTTTAGAACGAATGACGAGTGAGCCGGTTCCAGTTTCATAAGCTTGTCGTATGCCAGCTTTACCTAGAATCATGCCACCTGTTGGAAAATCAGGTCCTTGAAGGTGATCTTGCATTAATTCTAAAACATCAATATCTGGATTTTTGGAGTAAGCTTTGATGGCACTGACAACTTCTCGTAAATTATGGGTGGGCATATTCGTTGCCATCCCGACTGCAATCCCAGAACCTCCGTTGACTAAAAGGTTAGGAAAGCGTGAAGGTAAGACGACTGGTTCTTTTTCGGTGCCATCATAGTTGTCAACAAAATCAACGGTTTCATCGTCAATATCCTTGACCATTTCCATCGCCATTTTTGCCATTCTCGCTTCGGTGTATCGCATCGCTGCCGCTTCATCACCATCAACAGAACCAAAGTTACCATGACCATCAACAAGCGTATAACGCATCGAGAAGGGTTGGGCTAAACGAACAAGAGTGGAATAAATCGCTTGGTCACCGTGAGGGTGAAATTTACCCATGACATCCCCAACGATACGCGCGGATTTCTTATAAGGTTTATCCGATTGCATTCCCAATTCATTCATCCCAAAAATAATCCGACGATGAACGGGTTTTAAACCATCACGCACATCAGGAATGGCCCGGGAGACAATCACAGACATGGAGTAGTCTAAAAAGGCGGTGCGTACTTCGTTTGAAATATCGACATCTTTTAAACCAGCTTCAATTCCTTCTTGAATGACACCTTCGACTTTTGGATCTTTGTTATCTGCCATAAACCCTCTCCTTAAATATCTAAGTTCTTCACGAACTTAGCATTCTTTTCAATAAAGTCACGACGAGGTTCAACGTTTTCACCCATCAATGCATCAAAAACAGAATCGGCTTCAATCGCATCTTGCAGGGCAACACGCAACATTTTTCTCGCTTTAGGATCCATGGTGGTTTCCCATAGTTGTTCTGCGTCCATTTCCCCTAACCCTTTATAACGTTGGAATGGATAACCTTCAGGAAGATTGAGTTGTTTTTTAATTTGCGTTAATTGACCATCGTTGTAGGCGTAATAAGCTTTTTGATGATATTCGACTTTATATAGAGGTGGTTGGGCAATGTAAACGTAACCGGCTTCAATTAAAGGTCTCATGTAACGGAAGAAGAAGGTAAGCAATAAGATACGAATGTGACTACCATCAACGTCAGCGTCAGTCATAATCACAATTTTGTGATAGCGAGATTTACTAACATCAAATTCCGGAAGAATACCAGCACCAATCGCAGTAATAAGGTTACCGATTTCCGTATTCGCAAAAATTTTCTTGAGTTGGGCTTTTTGAACGTTTAAGATTTTTCCTCTTAAAGGAAGAATTGCTTGGGTTTCGCGATCACGACCGTTTTTAGCAGAACCACCAGCAGAGTTACCTTCAACGATATAGAGTTCGGATACGACTGGGTCTTTGCTAGAACAATCTGCTAATTTTCCAGGAAGTGTTGATAAATCAAGCGCCCCTTTACGACGAATATTTTCTTTGGCGTTTCGGCTAGCAATGCGAGCGTCTGCTGCCAATTGGACTTTATCCATGATGATTTTGGCAAGCTTAGGATTTTCCATCATGAAGCGATACAGTTGTTCACCAACAATGTTCGAGACAATTTTTCTTACTTCTGCGTTGCCTAATTTCGTTTTGGTTTGACCTTCGTATTGGGGGTCTCTGTGTTTGACAGAAATGATTGCTGCCATCCCTTCACGAATATCATCACTGGTAAAGTTTTCTTCACTTTCTTTGAGCATCTTTTGTTCGCGAGCATATTGGTTAATAATACGCGTGGTTGCGAGTCGGAATCCTTCTTCGTGGGTTCCACCTTCGTGGGTGTGAATGTTGTTGCAGAACGAATAGACGCTTGGATTGTATCCGTTGTTGTATTGAATGGATATTTCTGCAAAAATATTATCTTCATTGCCGTAGCAAAAAATGACTTCTGGGAATAGTGGTTCTTTATTTTTATTAATGTATTGAACGTACTCTTTGATGCCGCCTTCGTAATAAAATTCTTCATAGACATCGGTAGCGCCTCTAGTATCCTTGATGGTTAAACGTAGGCCACCATTAAGGTACGCCATTTGTCTTAAGCGATCACGAATGGTTTCAAAGTGATAGGTTTGGGTTTCGGTAAAAATAGTTGGATCAGCAAGGAATGTAACGGTGGTTCCGGTGCGATTGCTAACCCCAATTTCTTTAACGGGTTCTAACACTTTGCCGCCGTTGCCAAATTTAATGCGATAAATCTTGCCGTTACGATATACGTCGGCAATCATAGATGAAGATAATGCGTTGACTACCGATCCACCAACACCATGCAGACCGCCTGATACTTTATAACCACCGCCTTCACCAAACTTACCACCCGCGTGTAAAACGGTGTAAACCGTTTCCAAGGCTGGTTTACCGGTTTTGGCCACGATATCCACAGGGATACCACGACCATCATCTTTGACGGTGACTGAACCATCTTTATTTAAAGTGACATCAATGTTTTTCGCATAACCTGCTAACGCTTCGTCAACGGAGTTATCAACGATTTCCCAAACGAGGTGGTGTAAACCAGCAACCGAGGTGGTGCCAATATACATGCCTGGTCTTTTTCTCACCGCTTCTAAACCTTCAAGTACTTGAATACTAGAAGCGTTATATTCGGTTTTAACTTTTTCGCGTTCCTTTTCTTCAGCAAGTTCGCGAATGATTTTTTCTTCTTTGGTTTCCTTCATCGTTAAGCCCTCCTTTGAATGTGGCTATTTTGAATGTCGTAGATTGCGGCAGGTGAGTCGAGCATATGTGTTGTGGTGATGAATACTTGTTGGAGTTTTTGTAAGAATTGCAGAAGTCTTTTTTGAGTTGGTTCGTCTAATTCGCTAAGGACATCATCAAGCACGATAATCGGTCTTAAAGCTTGATCTTCGACAAGGAAGTAAGGTGCTATTTTTAACGCGATTGCAGCCAATCTATTTTCTCCTTGAGAACCATAATTGGCGATGGTTTGTTGGTTATAGATGGCAACAAAGTCTTCACGCTGGGTTCCTAGTTGAGTGGTTTTTTTACGAATGTCATCTTCTAATTTGCTAGCAAATAGCAAGGATGCTTCTTTAAAAAAATCTTGTTTTGGGTTCACATATGGAACGTATTGTAGCTTGATATCAATCGGTGATCCTTTGACCACACTGGTGATTTTACTGATCACTTTGTTGATGTTTTCAATGTAAGAATGCCTGGCCACCACAATTGGATAACTTGCTTCAATCAATTGTTTGGTTAACACTGCTAAGTGTTGACGATTGGGTTGAGCGCTCTTTAACAATAGATTGCGTTCGTTTAGTAACGCTTCATATTGACTCAATTGTTGGAGATAACCTTCTTGGTGTTTGCTAATGTGTGTGTCGAGGAACTTTCTTCTTACTTTTGGTAAATCATCAAACAACATCACATCCCTTGGTTCAAAGAATAAAACGTGGATGACTTTGGAAAGTTCAGAAAGTTTTTTTACTGGCTTTTGGTTCAGGAGTATTTTTTTACCTTGGTGGGTGATCACAATTTCTAAGGTTTGTTTTCGACCTTGCAAATCAATCACCGCTTTTACTTTTGCAAAGGGTTGACCTTTTTGTAATAGATCTTGATCATCACTGGTACGAAATGAACGCGCCAAGGAAAGAAAATGAATCGCCTCTGCAAGATTGGTTTTTCCTGCGCCATTTTTTCCAAGAAAGACATTGAGTTGGGCATCAAATGTCAGCTGAATATGTGAATAAGAACGGTAGTTGACCAACTCTAGACGTTGAACCGTCATAAACCTTTGATTGTAATCAGGTGTTTTTGCACCAAGATTTGATCCCCAGGATAGAGTTTGCGCCCCCGGCGTTGTTCCGGTTGCTGGTTAACTTGGATTGGGTTTTGGCTTAAAAATGATTTAATTTGGCCCCCCGTTTCAATCAAACCAGCCATCTTCATTAATTGCCCTAATTGGATGTAAGGGGTATGAATGACAATTTCCGATTGGGTCGATTCTTTTTCCATGTTTAAACCTGATTAATTTTACCATAAAAAAGAAAATTAGGGAATATATAATATTCCCTAAAGCCCTCTTAAAATGCGTTTAAATACTTAATACGTGCGCACTGGCGTTGCTAACTGGATGAGGGAGTCATCTTTATCGTTTTTTAAGACAAATGGTCTCATATCGCCAATAAATCCAATTTTGATATCTTCAGTCCCAAAAGCACGAATGGCTTCCATGAGGTAAAAGGCATTAAAACTAACTTCAAATCGATCACCATTGAAAGAAAACTTGGTTAAAGGTTCACTTGCAGATCCAATTTGTGCAGATTTACTAGAAACTTCAACAGCGGTTTCACTCATGGTAAGTTTGACGACATTTTCTCTTTCCACAGACAATAAAGCGACACGTTCCATGACTGCCAACAATTCTTTAGCGTTCGCAACCAAATAATAGTTTGAGGTTTTGGGAATGATATTCGCGGTGTTTGGATATTCACCACCAATGAGTCTTGAAATGACCAAGGTGTTACCAAATTCAAAAGTGGCCCGTTTTTCTGTGAAAGAAAGATTGATCGTAGGTTCATGTTCCATCATGGATGTGACTTCAATTAAGGTTCTGGCGGGAACATTACTGACAAATTTAACCGGTTTATTAATATTGATTTGTTTTCTTGATAAGCGAGCAGAGTCGGTTGCAGTAGCGATTAATTTACCATCCGACGCTTCTAAATTGACTGCTGTCATAATTGGTCGTTGTTCTTTGGTTGAAGCGGCAAACGCGGTTTGTTCAACCACTTTCTTTAAAACTTTAGTTTCCAGCTCTAACGAAACACCTGTCGTGTCTAAATCTAACTCGGGATATTCCTCAACTTTAATAGAGTTGAGCTTATAGGTTGATCGACCATCGCTCACATTCACGATAGTGTCATCAAACAATTCGACTGTTAATTGCGAACCTTCTACTTTTCTTGCAATTTCACCAAATAATTTAGCGTTCACTAATGTGCCACCACTTTTAGTCTCAGTTAATAATGTTTTTCCTTTAATGGCATACGGCACCCTGGTGACGATAGATAATTCGTTATTTGAACTCACAATCGTTAATCCCTTATCATCGACGACTAGTTTAAAATTATTTAACACAGGAATTGGTGTCTTAATTGAAATAGCTTTACTTGATATATTAATGGCCTTTAATAATTCTTCACGAAGGACTTTAAATCTCATATTTATTTATCTCCTTAAAGATTAATAATGATAATAGGGCGTGTGAGTGTTGTGGATAAGTGCTTAGGTTTGTTATTTTGTATATTATTTTACCACATTTATCTTAAAGTTTTCTTCTATATATATTCGTTCATTACGCCTTTTTTAATCGTTTTTGTAATTGATCTATCGCTGTAGCAACCGCTTCGTCAACTTTCAACGATTTTTCCACTTTCTTAACCGCGTTCATCACTGTTGAATGATCTTTACCACCAAACATAACCCCAATCTTCAAAAACGGCACATCCAATAATTGGCGAATAAGATACATGGCAATATGTCTTGCCATCGCAATTTGATTCGTTCTAATTTTTCCAGTCAATTGTTGATTGGTTAAGTTGTAATAATCTGCCACCGTATTAATGATGCGATTTTCAGTTAAAGAAGATTGATTCGACGAACCAATGAGGGGTTGGACAGATTCAATCGCAATATCCATGGTGATGTGTTTAGTTTGTTTAATATTGATGACATAAAATACCAAGCGATTTAATGCCCCTTCTAATTCGCGAACATTATTTGAGAAACGTTCGGCAAAAAAGTGGAACACCTCTTCATCAAAATAAGTAATATCAAGACCGTTAGCTTCAATCTTCTTTTTCAAAATCGCCACACGGGTTGGTAAATCCGGTACAGTCATGTTCATCGTAAGACCCGAACTAAATCTTGTTACTAAGCGAGACTCTACACCTCTAATCTCACTTGGGTGACGATCACTGGTAAGAATAATTTGTTTACCAGAATTGATTAAATGGTTAAAGATGTGAAAGAACATTTCTTCAGTTTTCACTTTTTCTGCAAGGAACTGCACATCGTCCACCATTAATACATCAATGGATTTAAAAAAGTCTTTCATATTATCGGAATCTTTTTCACCACTTACATACTTGATAAATTCATCCACAAAATCATCGGTGGTGATATATAAAACTTTTAAAGTGGGGGCGTTTTCTCGAATGTAATTACCAATTGCATGGAGCAAGTGAGTCTTGCCCAATCCTGATTGTGAATAGATAAAAAGCGGATTGTAGTTGAATAATTTACCAGGACTCGAAGCGATTAATACCGCCGCTTGATGAGCCTCCCGGTTAGATGTACCAACCACAAAATTATCAAACGTGTATTTTCGGTTTACAAATGAACTTGCAAAAAAAGATGGTTTCTTTTCGAATTTTTTTGCATTCTTCTCCAGATCACCCTTTTGTAAAAAAACTAACTTAAAATTTGTTTGCGTTACTTCTATCACTGTCATATTCAAAACATCTAAGTATTTCGTTGAAAGTAAATTGGCGGCCAAACCCGAATTCACAACGACTTTAATTTCGTTATTCTCTAATGACTGAATATAAGTATCACTAAAAAATGAATCAAAGATGTGACGATCATTAATGCGCGTTTGCAGTTTTTCGAGAACGCGATCCCAAAGTTGAGTTATTTCAGAAAGGGTGGGGTTTACCATACGCAAACATTATAGTCAATGGATGTGTAAAAAAACACCCAAAAAAATGTAAATAATCTTTTGTCCACATTTTGTTGTCTCAAAATCTCGTTTTAGTCTTATTTTCTACCCAATCCACATCTTTAAAATGTGGATAACTTTGTGGATAAAATTTTCCACAAGAAAAT
>VHBF01000003.1 GCA_016872075.1 Bacillota bacterium
CATTACCTTAAAAGAAATTGATGAAGCGATTGATCGTCGTATTGCTGGTCCGGCAAAGAGTTCACGTGGTTTGTCTGAACACGAAAGAGAAGTTGTGGCCTACCACGAAGCAGGGCACGCGATCATCGGTCTCAACTTAAAATTCTCAGATAAGGTTCAAAAAATCACAATTGTACCGCGTGGAAGAACCGGTGGACATGTGATGATGACCCCTGAAGAAGATCGTTTCTTGATGACCAAAAATCAATTGGTTGCAAGAATTATTGGGTATCTAGGCGGTCGTACATCGGAAGAAATTTTCTTTGGTGATGTTTCAACTGGGGCCCAAAATGATATTGAAGTTGCCACACGCATTGCGAGAATGATGGTCACAGAGTATGGTATGAGTTCCTTAGGACCCATCCAATATGAATCAAATACAGGTTCCGTCTTTTTAGGAAGAGACTATAACTCAACCCAAAAGAATTTCTCAACCCAAGTCGCTTTTGAAATTGATAAAGAAGTGAGAAAAATTATCGATGATGCACACTTGGAAGCGAGACGAATTTTAACAGAAAAGAAACAAGATTTAATTTTGATTGCCAAAACGCTTTTAGAAAAAGAAACCATTACTGCGGAAGAAATATCTTCAATTCTTGCGAACAAACCCGTTGAAGAAGAAACCAAAAAAACGCGAAAAAAGAAAGAAGATAAGGACGCATAATTATGGCGCTAACCGATCAAGAAATAGTCCGAAGAGAAAAACTACAAAAATTAATCGATAAAGGGATTGACCCCTTCGGCCAAAAGTTTTTAACCACGCATCACTCTATCCAAGCTAAAAAACTTGCAGAAGGTAAAACCCACGACGAATTAGAAACATTAAATTTTAAAACATCCGTTGCCGGTCGCATTGTTTTACTGAGAAATATGGGTAAAGCAAGTTTTATTACGTTGCAAGACAAGTTAGGAACGATTCAAGCTTATATCCGAAAAGATGTCATCGGCGATGAAGCTTATAGTATTTTCGAACTTGCAGATTTGGGTGATATTGTCGGTGTTGAAGGGACATTGATGCTCACCAAAACCGGTGAAATTACCGTCAAAGCAAAAACTTATACTCACTTGGTTAAAGCTTTAAGACCACTTCCAGAAAAATATCACGGTTTAAGTGATGTTGAAGAACGTTATCGTCGTCGTTATGTCGATTTAATTGTGAATGAAGAAGCACGCAAAGTTGCCCTAATGCGTCCACAAATTATACGTTTGATTCAACAACACATGGATGCACAAGGTTATGTGGAATTTGAAACCAGTATGCTCCAATCGACACTGGGTGGTGCTTCTGCTCGTCCCTTTGTCACGCACCACAATGCCCTAGATCGAGATTTCTATTTACGCATTGCTACCGAACTTCCTTTGAAACGTTTACTTGTTGGCGGTTTAGAACGGGTCTATGAAATCGGTCGTTTGTTTAGAAATGAAGGGATTGATACACGTCACAATCCAGAGTTCACCACCATTGAAGCCTACCAAGCGTATGGTGACTTATCCGATATGCAACAACTTGCACAAAACTTGTTATCAAGTCTGGCGATGAAATTAACCGGCAGTTTTGATTTACCTTGGGGTGACAAAATGATCTCTTTGAAACCGCCATTCCGTTCGGTTCATATGGTGGACTTGATTAAAGAACACACCGGTATTGATTTCTTTAGACCGATGACTTTTGAACAAGCTAAAGCCTTAGCCAATCAACACAACATTCATTTAGAAAAACATGAAAACGCAGTCGGATACATTATCAATAAGTTCTTTGAAACTTTCTGTGAAAAGAAATTAATTCAACCCACCTTTGTTACCGGCCACCCTTTAGAAATAAGCCCTCTTGCCAAGAAAAGCAAAGATCCAAGATTTACAGAACGTTTTGAACTCTTTATTGATGGTTCTGAATATGCGAACGCCTTTACGGAACTCAATAACCCGCTCGACCAAGAAGAACGCTTCCAAGCACAACTTGCTGCAAAAGCAAGAGGCGACAAAGAAGCCTCTGAAAACGATGTAGATTTCCTTGAAGCCCTTCAGTTTGGCATGCCTCCTGCGGGTGGCATCGGCATTGGTATTGATCGTTTAGTGATGCTTCTTACTAATCAAAGTTCGATTCGCGAAGTGATTTTATTCCCGACTTTAAAAACAAAGTAACCAAAGTCGATTAAACAATCCTATTCATCCTTAAGGAGACGATTATCAAGCATTTTTTCTTTACATCAAAGAGAGTGTCCCTTATACTCTTTACGTATAGCGTGAAGGCTATTCATATACTCTCTGCTTCCAGTGAATGGGAGCCAGAATGTCCAGAGGGAGGTGCTTTATGAGAAAGTACGAAATCATGTACATTGTGCGTGATGGCTTAGACGAAGAAACCCGTAAAGCTGAAGTGGCTAAAGTCCACGCAGTTTTAACGTCCAATGGTGCCACAATCACCAACGTGAACGAATGGGGATCTCGTGACCTTGCTTATGAAATTAAAGAGCAACGTAAAGGCTATTACGTCGTTGTGAAAGCAACGGCATCAGCGGAAGCGGTCAAAGAATTTAATCGTCTTGCCAAGATTAACAATGCGCTGTTACGTCATTTAATCATCGTTAATCCTGAACAATAAGAAAGGTTTAATTTATGATTAATCGTGCTGTCATCGTTGGTCGTTTAACCAAAAACCCAGAATTAAGAAAATCTGCTGCCGGCAACAGTTTTGCCTCCTTCACGGTTGCGATTGATAATCGCACAAAACCAGGCGAACCTAAAACCGCTTCATTTATTAATTGCATTACCTTTGGTAATACTGCGGATAACCTAGCAAAATACACTCGCAAAGGTAGCTTAATTGGTATTGAAGGTAGACTCCAACAACGAAATTATGAAACCAAAGATGGTCGTAAAGGTACGGCCTTAGAAATCATCGCTGATACGGTCCAATTCTTAGATTCAAAAGGAACAGGTCCGGGCGCAAACGCCGAACCCAATCCCACTCCACAATTAGAAAAAGAAGACAATAAAAACTTAGAAAGTATTGATATCGTCGATGACGATCTCCCCTTCTAAAGAAAGGAACTTCATTTATGGCATTTAAGAAAATGCGCCCCAAGAAGAAAGTTTGTTATTTCACCACCAATAACATCAAACACATTGATTACAAGGATGTGGAATTACTCAAACGCTTCATTACCCCAAATGGTAAAATTGCTCCCCGCCGCGTCACTGGCACTAACGCCCGTTACCAACGTGAATTAGCAGTGGCGATTAAGAACGCAAGATTCATGGCACTTATTCCATTCTTAATGGATTAATCCGAACTTTGTGTAAACATACAAAGGTAAATATCCTGTTTAGGATAACTTGCCTCAGCGTCTTACATGACTCTATAAGGACCTTGTAACCCAAGGTCTTTTTTATTAATTCCATACCATAGACCAAGGATAGTCACCCTAGCAGAAGATACGATGACAACAAGTGTTTGCACATGAAGGCGTGAAGACTCTCCCTAGGAGAATATTGCTTCCCCTTATAGTTAAATAGTGTGCATCGTGAGGATGCTGAGGCCGATATGGGGAATTGTGTTAAACAGGCTGAACAACTTCATGTGTGAACACTTTGTGTAAACATACAAAGCTGATTATTCTCTAAAATAGAAAACCAGCCAGCGTGTTACTAGAATCTAAAAAGACCTTGTAAAAAAGGTCTTTTTTCATATTCTTAACAATTCAAACGAGAGATTTTTTAGTTTAACTTGGAAACTTTATCTTCTTTTTTATTAGCCAATGGGCGCGGTCTTTCTTTTTCTACAGGTTGAGCCTTTGCCTTTGATTTACCCACATTAATATTTTTTGAAAATTCCCGATATTTTCTATAACCATTAAAGCCGTCATAACCCATATAAGCTGCTCCAAGAAAGCAAATAAATAGAATGATTAGTGCCACGAAACCATAATCAAATTGAGGCGAAACAAAAAGAATAGATCCTATTGTTAAGGCAATAATGTGAGCCCAAAACTTAATTACTTCAGATTTTTCTTCAAGAAAAACAACAGAGTTAAAGTATATAAGCCCCCGGCCATAAAAGAAGAAAGCAAGGGAGTAACGATAAACCAAACCCCAAACAGAATCGGCTTCCAAATCACTCGTGAATGCGATATAAATGAGAATGATTCCGATAACCGTATCCACAAGGATTTCAATTAAGTTGATTGTCCGAAGGATTTCTTTGTTGAGTGACTTCAATAAAGGAACTACTCTAAAAAGTGAAAAGATTACAATGCCAATTCCGGTGATGGTGTAGACAACTTCTGGCGCAAAGACGATGTAGATGCCTACACCAACTAAGATCGCCGCCAAGGCAAACTTTAAAATCCAACTATAACTTTGATGAAGTTTATTCATAAAAATCTCCTTTTGGGGATACTTTAATTATATAAGAAAATATCGTGCTCTTTTATTGAATATAAACATAGAGCAACATGATTTCTTTAAACTTAACTCTGCAAGGTGGACGGATGCAAGATTTAAATTACCTTTTAGAATCTGGTTTGCCAATGTTTGCACCGAGCTGCTTAAGGTAATTTTCGGTGCACAAAGGCCAACAGCCCCAAGGTAAATTGATGGTTATGAATGGGTGCTTTGTTGACAAGAAGGCAATTTCTAACACACACCTTAAGCGAACGATGGTGGATAAACGAGTTATTGAGAGGACTTTTTTTCTTAAAATGTCGATGCACCTTGCATCGATTTTTCATATATAATTTTCTAAGGAATATGATTAAAATACTTTCAAAACTAAGAAACACCACTTTGCTTGTCTTATTTTTTGAATTGTTATTTGTCGCCGGCTTAATCGTGTTCTATTATTACGATTTATTAGGGATTCAAAACCTTTTAACTTATTCAGTTATTTTTGCTCTGGTTGCCGCTCTCTTTGTCTTTAATGTTGTGTATATGCTTTCTTTCTTAGCAACCATTCTTAACAATCGGCAAAAAAAAGATTTAAAGACGGCTGACTTATTAGGATCCGACATCCCCGAAGCCTATCGATATGCTGGTTTGGGGATTATTCTTTTGGACCAGGATGATCAAGTCATTTGGGTTAATGAAGTCATTCAAGATCTTCAACCGAACTTAGTCGAAACCAATATTCACGAATGGAAAAAAGAATTATCTCCATTACTCCAAGGTATAAAACCGACCGTGCAATTAACCCTTTCTGGAATAGTTTTTGAGGTGAAGTTTTTAACCACTTCACGGATGTTTATCCTCAAAGACATCACCGCATATGAAGAATTGTTGCTTATCAACCGCAACCAAAGTCCAGTTGTGGGTTATGTTGTCCTCGATAACTATGAAGAAAATGCACCCGCATTTGACGAAAAGAGTGACTATATTTCAAAAATACGCTCTTCGATTATTGCTTATTTTTCAGGTTTTGGATTTGTTATACAACGGATTCGCAGTGACTCTTATTTCATCATTGGTCCGGTGACCGCCTTTAACAAAATGAAAGAAGATAAGTATCGAATCGTTGAGACCGTCTTTGCGATTGATCGCCAAAAAGAAAGACAAATCACGATTTCGATTGGGATGGCTTTAGGCACCAGCGACGACTACACCAAATTGAATGGGAAGGCTGTAGAAGCACTCGAACTTGCGGTTGCCAGAGGTGGTAACCAAGGCATTATTGATGAAGATAGCAAAAAGCAATTCTTTGGTGGTTATCGCTTATCTCAAGAAAATGAAATGAAAACCGCGCAAAGAATTAAGGAACGCAACGATAAAATTATCAGAAATATTCTTGAAGCAAAAAACGTTTATATCGTCGGTCATTTAGACGCAGATATGGATGCACTTGGTTCTGCACTGGGTGTCCGTGCGATTTGTGAACACCTTAAAATCCCTAATCGAATCATCTTTGATTATGCTTTCTCTGAAAAACGAGCTAGACAAGCAGTTTCTGGAGAGTTTTCTTCCAACGAAAACAAACAAATATTTATTAAATCTGAAGACGCGATTGCCCAGGTCACAAACCAAGATTTAATTGTAGTCGTCGACGTCAGTCGGCCTTCGTTAGTGATGGGGAATCAAATCCTTGATAAAGATATTCCTACCATTGTGATTGATCACCACAAACGTACTGACGAATTTATTGCAAAAGTTTCAATGGAACCTGTCATTGATACCTCTGCATCAAGTGCAACAGAACTCGTAGTCGATATTATTCTTCACAACAAATACTTTAAATCCTTTGAATTTAAACTTCCGTCTTTGATTGCCACCATTATGTTGTCAGGCATTTACCTCGACACAAACTTTTATAAGTTAAAGTCGGTGGGTCCTCGAACCTTCGATGCATCCCGATTCTTAATTGAAAAAGGTGCTGATACCAATAAAGCCCACGAGCTTCTTAAAGAAGACTATAATGACTTACTGATTATTAACCGGGTTACGTCTTCCGCTGAAAGTGTTCAAAGCGATATTCTTTTAGCGACCTTCAATGAAGACGAAATCATCCAAAATGAATCGGCACTGATTGCCAAAGTTGCCAATGCAATTATGGACATGCGGGGAATTAAAGCCGCCATCGTCATTGGCAAAGTCACTCCTAATGGATATACTAAAGTCTCTTGCCGTAGTGATGGTACGATTAACGTCGCAATGCTGATGGAAAAAATTGGTGGCGGTGGGCATTACACCGCTGCTGGTTATGAAACCAAGGTTGTGGAACCAATTCAAACCGTGAAAGCAAGAGTTTTTGAAACATTAAAAGAGTATTTAACAAGCGCTAGAGAAATGCAAATCAAAGAAGGAAACTCATGATGAAAGTTATTTTATTGAAAGACGTAAAGAACCTTGGTAAAAAAGATCAAGAACTTGAAGTGGCAAACGGATATGCTGCTAATTATCTTTTCCCCAATAAACTTGCCGTTGCCTTAACCGATCGCGGTAAGGAAATTCGCGACGAACAACAAAAACTATTGAAGGATATCGAAGATCAAAAAATTGCCGAAGCTCAAGAAATGGTTGGCAAACTAGCATCCATTACCCTTGAATTTAAGGCCAAAATTGCTGGTGATGGTAGAATGGTTGGCACAATTTCCACTAAGCAAATTGTTGAAGAACTTAAAGAAAAACACCATCTGATCATCGATAAACGTAAATTTATCGATCACTACTTAGTGAATGCGCTTGGATTTACCAGACTTAAGATAGAATTACATAAAGGAGTCGTGGGTGTTGTCAACGTCCACGTCACAGAAAGTAAATAGGCATGGCGAAACCTCTTCCCCACAACATTGAAGCAGAAAAGATTGTGTTAGGGGCAATGATGACCAATTCATCAGCGCTAGCCCAATGTATCAACTCGGTAACGGTTGATCATTTTTACGGTGCATCATCACCCAATCAACTCGTTTATCAGGCTGTCCGTAATTTATTTGATAAACGTTTACCAGTGGATATCCAAACCGTCCTTGAAGAGTTGGGGTTGATGAAAGAATCTGTCAATGCCGGTGGAATTGAATACTTAAAAGAACTCTTAGATGCTGTGATTTCCTTATCTAATCTTGATTTCTATTTAGTGATTCTTCAAGACAACAAACTGCTTAGAGATTATTTATCAACGATTGATCAAATTAGACAAAACTATGAAACTGAAGAAATTGATGAAATTAATCAATTTTTAGCACGAGCAGAAAACAATTTAAGAACGGTTGCCGAAAGACGGCGAATCGATAAGTTTAAAACTGCGCTTGAAGTATCTCAACGCGTGGAAGCTGAGTTAAAAGTCATTCAAAGAGCGGATGGTTTAACTGGTGTGGATGTTGGTTATAAAAAGATTAACGATTACACCCACGGCCTACAAAAAGGGGAAATGACCATCATTGCTGCACGTCCTTCCGTTGGTAAAACGGCTTTCGCGCTTAACTTAGCGTATAACGCGGTTAAATTAAACCCAATCTCGGTAGCCGTCTTCTCGTTAGAAATGCCTTCGGAACAACTTGTAAGGCGTTTGATTGCAACCGATGCAACCGTATCCCTTGATAACATTCAAACCGGCACACGATTTTTAAATGCTGCTCAAAAAGCGACCGTTGGTCAATCGATCAAAAATATAGGTAATACCAAATTATTTATTGACGATACCCCTGGGATTAAACTTATTGATATTCTAGCGAAGTCGCGGCAACTCAAAGCGGCATATGACGATTTAGGTTTAATCGTAGTCGATTATATTGGTTTAATTACCACAGGGGAAAAGCGGATTGAATCTCGCCAAGTAGAAGTTTCGAATATTTCTCGAGCCCTAAAAGAACTCGCACGTGATCTCAAAGTTCCCGTCTTGGTCATTTCTCAATTATCACGACAAGTTGACGCGAGAGATGATAAACGACCGTATCTATCAGACTTAAGAGAATCTGGGGCCATTGAACAAGATGCGGATATGGTGTTTTTAATGTATCGTCCTGGTTACTATAAAAACCTTGGTTTTAGTAAAAACTTCACCCAAGATGAAAAGAAACGATTTAAAGAAGAACGTGAAAAAGTGGAAGCATTAACCAAAGAAGTTGGCGAATATGCCGAACTTGTTGAAATCATTATTGCCAAAAACCGAAATGGTAAAACCGGGATTGTTCCTCTACTTTTCTTCAAAAACTTTGGCCGCTTTGATAACCCAAGTGAAGATTACGAATCAAGACTTAAACAAATTCGCCAAGAACACGGCGCTCCTGACATCGAAGAATAATGAAATTTTATATCCTTGCCTCAGGCTCCAAAGGCAATGCAACCTTAGTGGAGAGCCGGGGTTATCTTTTACTCATTGATGCTGGTTTAACCAAGACAAGACTCAAAGAAACCTTTGCAAAAACCCCATATCTCATGGAACAAGTGCAAGCAGTGTTGTTTACTCATGAACACAGCGATCACGCGATGGGAAAGGATTTTTTTCTCAAAGAGATACGCTACGCCTCAAAAGGAACCATGGCAGTTTTGCAAGGAAATCTACTCACACCCTACGAATCGATTTATTTTCAACATATCAAAGTAACACCATTAGCGATTTCTCATGACGCGAGAAATCCGTTGGGATTTGTAATTGAAGATGGTGAATCTTCTTTGGTTTACATGACCGATACTGGTTACATCTCCGAAAAGAACATTGAACTGATGAAAAATAAGCATCACTATATTCTAGAATCTAATCACAATGTGAAAATGCTTTTACAAACCAATCGTAGTCAGGACTTAAAGGTAAGAATTCTCGGCGATAGTGGCCACTTATCGAATGAGGATAGTGCCATGTTCTTTTCAGAAATGCTTGGTGACAATACCAAATCGGTATATTTAGCCCACATTAGTGAAGAAGCTAATACCCCAGAGTTAGCATTAGAAACCTATCAAAAAGTTTTAAGAAAACGTCGACTCCTTACGTCTAAATTTAAAATTGAATTAACCCAACAATATGATGTAGTGATCGGTGGCGATTAACTAGGAAGCTTCTCAATCGCTGCCAATCGATCATGCATCGGGGGGTGGGAATACGTCAAATAAACTTGTAATGGGTGGGGTGTTAGGTTGGCAAAATTCTCATTCACTAAAACCTTTAAGGCATCTAGCATTGGTTTTTTGTAACCTTGTTTAACGGCAAAAGCGTCTGCTGCATATTCTGCCTTTCTTGAAAGCCAGTTCGTTGGCAAACCTAATAAGAAATCAAATGGTTCAATCAAGAAGCCAAACAGAATTAACGAAAACGCAAAGAAAGAACCATTAAAACCGAAAGCGGTGACGATATCAACGTTGCCAATGACCACATTTAATGCCAGCGCATAAACCCCAAAGACTAGGATTTGTTGAATAAGGATTCTAATTTCATCAAAATGTTTTGCATGACCAATCTCATGAGCAAGGACTGCAAGGATTTGTTTTTCATCTAACTTCGCAATCAGGGTATCAAATAATGCAATTTCTCGAATTGGTCCAAAACCAGAAAAGAAGGCATTTAATTTACTTGATCGCTTTGATCCGTCCATTGAATAAATTGCTTTTGCTTTAAATCCCGTTTTGATTGCAAGCGATTGAATCGCGTTCTTTAATGGACCATCTGGCAAAGGTGTTAATTTATTGAAGATTTTTACAAACACTTTGGTATTTAACATAAACACAAGTACGAGGATGATTGACAAAGCAATCCAAGACCCTAAGACAAACCAATCCCCTAATCCTACAAACAATGCATGCAGTAATACCGCAATACCTGAAGTCAAGACGGTTGATAAAAGGATATTTCGAATCACATCTTTAAAAAATAATCGTTTAGTACTTTTATTGAAACCGTACCTAGTTTCAATGGAAAAGGTTCGGTAATAATTAAATGGTAAGGTGATCATTGTATTTAAAATAAGTAAGATGGTTAAAAATAAAAATGTTTGTAAGAGTTCGTTTGGGGTTATTTGAATGGTAATCGCGCTAATCCAAGGAAAAAAACCAGTCACGAATAAAACAAGCATCAGTATAAAGCTAAAGGTGCTTCTCACTAAACTAAATAACGAATTTTCGGCAAAATACGATCTTGATAACTTGAGTTTATCCTTGGAATAAATACCCTTTACATTGGCAGGCAAGGGTTTGCGTTGATGTCCCCAATTGAGTAAACCCAAGATCACATTCACCGCATACATTAATGTCATCAAACCAAGAACCAGACCACTCCATTGATTTAAAACCATAACTATTACCTTCCTTTTTCTAATATACCAACAATTGGAATTAATAAGAAAAACACCCATGATAAAGAGTAAGCGGAAGCTTGCCCGGGAATCGCCAAGTATTCACCGACCAATACAAATAAGATTGTGGCAATAAATGGCATTAATCCAGTTAGGGATAGACGTTTATTACCAATCAAGATATAAACCATTGGAATGATAAGAAACACCAACCATCCCGGGTGCCATAAACCCCATCCAAAACCAAGAACCAAATACCCAATGGTAACACCGCCAACCAAGGTTAGATTGAGTAAGAAGTCTTTCACCGTTTTAGGATTCTTCCAATCCAGATCCAATATATTTTGAATACTACCGTTCCAAAAACCATAAAGGAGTATAGGTAAAAACACTAACAAGGATAATGTTAGGTATAAATTTCTTAATTCTTGAGAACCACCAACAAAACTGAAACCAAAATAGATAACCGCAACGTGATAGACTGCAACTGCAATGTAGGTATACACCATCGCAACACGATTAAGATTAGGGTTTTTCTTATTTTGGGATTGGGGAATGACTAATAAAAATAGCGACCAAAGAGGATTCCAAAGATTGGTGCTAGTTCCCACCAATATAAAAACAATCAGGATTGTGAATATCAATAAGCCACGCCACTGAATCGGTTTTGAAGTGAGGATTCCTGTAATAGGGATTAGTAAAAAGAATAACCAACCTGGATGCCAAGCTTGAAAGAGGCTGCCCGCTAAGAAAAATAGAATGGTGGCAATAAAAGGGGATAGCGCGGTTAAGCGATTAGAACGACGTCCTGGTCTATCCTTTGCCAATGCTTTAGCCACTTTTTTAGGTGTTCCCATCTTTTTAATAAAAACCTCAATGGATTCACCACTTTCCAAAGCATCATCAATCATCGAAGCATATTCTTGGATTGTTTCCTCGATAATGCTCTTTTTAACTTCTTCATCCTCGAGGGCCTCACGGAGTTGATTTAAGAAACCTTCTTTAGTCATGATTAATAATCCTTTCTATATTTTTTCCGTATTGCTGCCATATTTTTTTCATCGCTGACAGCAGCGATTTACCTAATGCAGTTAAGCCATAGACCTTTCTTGGTCTAGTATTGGAGGAAATATCCCATTTACCTTCAAGCAGACCTTGGCTCTCTAAACGTCTCAATAATGGGTATAAAGTGTCGGTGTCCATTTCGATTTTGGCTTGTTCTATTTTTCGTAACAAATCATAACCATGGGTTGGTTCGACCAATACAGAAAGTACGACCAAAACAAGAGATCCTCTTCTCAGTTCTCTTTCAAATCCTTCAATTAATTCTGTTTTTAAATGATCCATTTCACTCATAGTGTATATTACACACTATAATGGGTGACATACACTATGTCAATATCTTGTATGATTATCTTATGTTAAAAATAAAACTTATTGCTGTAGGTTCGATTAAAGAAAACTATTTAAAGTTGGGGATTCAAGAGTTTGAAAAAAGATTAGAACGGTTTGTTCAACTTACCACGATTGAAATCCCAGAATCGGTTCCTAAACAAGACCATCCGGACGCATTAAAGAAAGCACTTGAGATGGATGCAAAGTTCATTAAAGAAGCCATTCAAAACCAGGCATATGTTGTGGTGTTGGACATTCAAGGTAAAACTTTTTCAAGCCCAGCACTTGCCAAGCAAATCGATCTTATTCAACAAAAGAGTAGTCAACTTGTCTTCGTTATCGGTAGTTCAAATGGTTTGGATGATTCTATTCGTAACCTTGCCAAAGAAAAATGGAGTTTTTCTCCCTTAACTTTTCCCCATCAATTATTTCGTTTAATGCTATTAGAACAACTTTATCGAAGTATGACTATCTTAGAAGGTCATCCGTATCACAAATAATTAATCAATTAATCCGAAGTGTTTAATTGCCTTCGCCCAACCACCCTCATCAACGGTGGCGGTGACATAATCGGCCACTTTCTTCACTTCTTCTTTGCCATTGCCCATCGCGACTGAAATACCCGCGAATTCAAGCATTTCCATGTCGTTTGGTGCATCACCTAACGCCATTACGTTTTCTGGTTTCCATCCGTAATGTTCTAAGACTGCAAGAATACCTTTAGCTTTATCGGAGTCGATAGGCATAATATCCACTGCATACGTATCCCAACGGGCCGACTTACATAATTTTAAATGCGGTAAAAACAAACTTTCATCGACTTCATCACAAAAGGCAATTGCTTGATAAATCTTCCGATCATAGTGATCCGGAAAAGTCCGTGGTTGAGGAAAACGGGTTCCATATTTTTCATGAGCCTGAATTACTCTTTCATCAACGTAATTAATATGACCGCCATTTTCTTCTACCAAGGTAAGACCAAACTTTAAACGCTTTGAGAATTTGATTAAGGCATCAACTTCAGATTCAGGAAGTGGATAACGATGAATTACCCTGCCATCAATAATGGCATTGGCGCCATTCATGGTAATCAAACCATCTGGTTTAATAGAATCTAAAATACCAAGTTTATGGATTAAATACCGATTACGACTCGAAGCTAAAAACACTTTTATCCCCTTTGCTTGCAGGCTTTGGATAGCTTTAATCGCGGAAACAGGCATGACCTTGGTTTGGTGAGAAAACAAAGTCCCATCAATATCCGTAACCACAATCTTGATGATGTCTTTCGCTTTTTTCATAAGATATGTTCATAGTAAGTCATTCTGCTAGATTAGTCAAAAGCCCACATAATTCGTGTAAAATAAACTTGATGAATGGCCTATTAGTATATCGCCACCTACAAGGAAAATCTGAACAATCCAAGCAACTAGCTTTGATTATTGAAGCTTTTGCTAAATTCAACCTTAAACTCATCGCTGTTCCATCAAGCGATTTAAATCGATTGATTGAAACCACAAATAAAGGTTTTTTTAAGTTTACTTTGTTACTCGATAGTGATCCCCAAATTGCAAAATTCTTAGAAACTGAACAACAAATGAAAGTATTTAACGATAGTAGTTCAATCAATCTTTCGGTTGATCGAGCGATGCTTTCTATCACCTTGCGAAACGCTTCCATCCCCAGTCCTGCTACGATTGCCTTACCTTATTCCGTGAATGTCAATGTTATGCAAGCGATTCAAGAAGTTAAAGATATGATGAAAGATATCCAGTACCCAGTGCTTATCAAAAATCGCTACCCGCAACTACATGAAAAAATCTATTTTGTCCGAGACGAAAAGGAATTGGTCAAAGTATTAGAACCGATAGGCATGCAACCATTAATTGTTCAAGCGTATGTGCCACCCCAAGATAGACAACTCTTTAAAATTCTTGTCATCGGTAGGCGGGTGATCGCCGGGGTTGAAGTTGTGTCCAATAACGGCGTAGAATACTTAAAGCAAATTGACACGCCTACAGACATTAAAAAAATTGCGATAAAAACAGCGAAAGCAACCGGAACTAGCTTTGCTTTAATTTCCATTTTTTATTTAAATAAAAAAAATCCTTATGTGTACTCCGTTAAAACCAATCCCAATATAGTAGAATTACAGGTAGTTACTGGCATCTATATCAGTGGTTATCTTGCCAAATATATCCAAGCAAAAACCAAGTCAATTAAATAAGGTGGTTATATGAACATTACCGTCTTCGGTCTAGGCTATGTAGGATTAACCAATGCTGCCTATTTGGCACAGTTTCATTTGGTTTGGGGATTTGATAAAGATATTGCGAAGATTCAAGATTTAAGAAACCAAGTTGATTACTTAAATGAACCCGGTGTCTTTCCTCTCATTAAAAAACATCGCAAACACTTATTCTATGTTGAAGATCCTTCGCCAACACTTCGTCAATCAGATGTAGCCTTAATTGCAGTCCCCACACCAGAAGGTGATGCCGGTCAAATTGATTTATCGTCGATTAAAGAAGCCTTTGCTCACATTCTTGAAAGTGCTAAGAAGGGCATCTTGGTCATCATTCGATCTACTGTCTTACCTGGTACCTATGAATTATTATTCGAAGAAGCAAAACAAAAAAATCGAGAAGACATTCAACTGATCATCATGCCTGAGTTTTTATCTCAAGGAGAAGCATTAAAGAATATCATCTCACCCAATAGAGTTGTACTAGGCCTGAAGCAAGTTGGTTTAAAAAAAACAGTTCAAAACATGTTTAAATATTCATCTACTGTGCCCTTTTTAACCACAGATCCGAGCAGCGCATGTTTAACCAAATATGCATCGAATAGCTTTTTAGCATCCAAAGTATCCTTTATAAATGAAATTTCACAAATCGCTGAAGCCGTGGGTGCCAACATTCAAGACGTGGTTAAAGGTATGGGTTATGATCCTCGCATTGGTAACCAATTCATTCAACCTGGTATCGGTTTTGGTGGTAGTTGTTTCCCTAAAGATTTAAAAGCCCTGCAATACCTTGCTGTAAAAAATCAAATCAAAGGTAACATGATTGATGCGACAATCGCCATTAATCAAGAACAAATCACTCGCTTTATGAATAGGGTTATGTCCCGATTCAATCATCAAATTAAACAAAAGAAAATTGCGGTGCTTGGTTTAAGTTATAAAGGGTCCACAACCGATGTTCGGAATTCACCCGCCTTTAAAGTGATTGACACCTTAGCCGATCAACAAGCGATTATCTTTGCTTACGATAAAAAAGCCACCTTTGAATTTTTTAACCAACGCGGTGAAAAGCCGTGTTTGGCGTACGCTATTGAAATCGAAGACGCGTTGAAAGATGCCGATGTGGCGATTATTTTGAATGATGCTAAAGAAATTAAAAATTTAAAACCAAATGACTTCGTTCGCCTCATGAAAACACCGATTGTTTTTGATGGAAGAAATTTATACGATGTTAAAAATATGAATGGAGTCGAGTATCATTCAATCGGCAGACCGACCCTTAAGTAATTTATTTTTTCGTGGTATTAGGAACGACGTTGGCATCCACTGGTCTTAAATATTTAGACGATAACCACATTAATCGTAAACCGACAAAGAGTACAAAGGCAGTGCCTGCGAATTCTGGGAATAAGGCGCCGGCAACAATGGTTAATAACGCGGGTGAGAATAAGGACCAAGCACCCATTTTCATCGTTTCACCAAACTTGAAGTGATTGTTTGGATTTAATTTTCCCCGGGTCATAATAAAGATAACAATCGACATCATCAAGGCCATCACCGCATTGACCACAAGGGTTAATCCAGTTTGTGCTAGTAATAAAACCGATTTTGAATAGGCAAAACTTTGATCAAAGAAATTGAGCCAATTGGCAAATACCAGATTGACGTATTCACTGACTTCCGTTGGATCGATGACGTTGCCATCTTGATCAACTTGGGCAAAGTTAGCTAAATTGGTTCCTAATGGTACTTCATCATAGGTGCCAGTAAAAGCGGTTGCAAAACCCTCACCATTGACCGAACCCTCTGCCAACGCTGCAGGATTATAAACGTACATATAAACAGCAGATTTTGTTAATAAAAGAAAACTACCAATTTGATCATCCCCAGTGGGTAAAGCGAGTAAGCGACTCGCAAATTCACCAACAGCCTCGTTGCTTTGATCATCTGCCTGTAAGAACACTCTTAAACGGCTTGAGCCATTGACGGAGTAATCAAAATAAGGATATGCTTCTTCGCTTGGAAGGGTTTGACTAAAGGCATCGTCCCAAGCAACCCCTTGATTATCGAGGTAATATTTGGTTTCACCATCGATGGTTTCCGAAACAACCACTAAATCCACCCCTTCTTCGTCTAACGCTTCAGTAAAAGAAAGGAGTGCATTTTCAATAGAAAAAGTATTACCCGATAAGAAGGTTGATCCTTCTCGATTCAAGACTTGTGTGTAGGTTGGATAAGTTGCGAGCAAGATTGAAAGAACAAACAAGAGAATTGCAACATACCAAGGTTGGGATCTTGCTTGCATGATGGGTTCGTTACTAAAGATGGATTGGAAGATAAGTTTTAATGTTTTCATAAATCCTCTGTGCGAATTTATTATATAAGTAAACCAATTCATTAAGCAATTAGAGTTCGAATCATTGCAATCATCATAATATTCAATTAAAATAAATTTGCTCTTTATGAGCAACAACCTGGGGATGTCATGGTTTCGACAGGGTTGTCATCGCGCATTGGATGCAGCCGAGTGGTGACGTAATCACTAAAAAATAGTAACTGGCAACAGTTTACAATTCGCAGCAGCTTAACCATTAAGCTCCGATATACTGTGACCCGCTCAGGCGGGACTGCGCGCTACCGTTGGTTTCGCTTCTCACGCAACGGACCAGTGTCATACCAAGAAGCTAAGCGATTACACTGATTCACGTAGTTGACGAAAAATCTTGAATCTCGCCTTTGGCTAGTTTGTCGATATCTACGCTAGGGGTTAAATCAATATCGTCTAAGCTGTAGACGCTAATGTGGGATCTTCTCTGGACCGGAGTTCGACTCTCCGCATCTCCACCAGTAATCTCCTAATCCGGTAGTATCCAACCTCTCACTATCGCACCGGCGACTCTCATGAGTGAGAGGTTTTTGTTTTGGTCCGTATTGACGACAATAAATCATCACACCGATCATCCATCAATCCCATGATATCTTATTCCTAAAACAGGGGGGATTGGGAGAATAAGGGGAATATGAATCGTTGATCTGAAAAAGTATGCCCTTGGAATTCCATGGGTTTTCTAGATTCACGAAGCATGCGTATGCTAGAAGTTGTGCTAGCAAAGAATGGTGTTTCAATTAAGAAATATCGATTGATTCAATCAACTTCTTTAACGAGGAGAAATCTAATAATTGTTTGATTTCATTGATGTGACGAATCGTCATGGATTTTGTACTTTCATACATTCCCTTAAACAATCGATCCTCAAAGGAATCGGTTTTTGCATAGTATTCACCAAGCAACCCATGCAATTGTTCATTTAAAAAGAGAATCATGTATCGTCTAAATAACGATAATATGGATGCTTCTAACCAGTAATGCCATTGACCTATCGAACGCGTTTTTTCATGTATTTTCAGAGGAATCCAACCCACATATCAATTTAAAAATGGTACCCTAATTGGTGATGATGAAGGTATCATTATCACGCTCATCTAATCATACTTATCAGGAAGAAAAAAAGAGGCAGAACGCCTCTTTTTTATTTTCTTAGACTTCAATTCTTGAATAAAGTAACGATTATTATTTTTTCCTGCGAAGAATTTGTTTCATTACCAGTGCAAGAACAAGCACCACACTTAATCCACTTCCAGCATAAATTCCTAAGGAGGTTAAACTTGAAAAATCAACTTCTGGGTTTGGTGTGGGTGGGTTTGTTTCATCGAGTTCAATTGAAAAAGCTACTTGAATTGTATTCCCAGCGACATCCGATAAGACAAAGGTATAAGCACCTTCCGCGGTGATAGGAGTGCCTGAGACATACGCTTGTCCATTGAGGGTAGCGGTGCCTTCAGAGAAGGTAAGGGTGACCGGTT
>VHBF01000004.1 GCA_016872075.1 Bacillota bacterium
AAACTGCGGTAAAAGAAGCAGGAAAATTAAGAATGGAAGGAAAGGAATATATCGTGAAAGATGGCGACATCATCTTTTTCCGATTTAATGTATAACTATGCTTGATCCAAAGAAAATTCGTGTTCGTTACGCACCTTCACCCACTGGCTTTTTACATATTGGCGGGGCCCGCAGTGCATTGTTTAACTACTTATTTGCAAAAAAGCATCAAGGGCAATTTATTATTCGCATTGAAGACACTGACATTGAACGAAACGTGGAAGGTGGCGAAGTCAGTCAAATACGTGATCTCAAATGGCTAGGCATTATCCCAGATGAATCGCCGCTTGAACCCAATCCAAAATATGCTCCTTATCGGCAAATGGAACGATTAAATACCTATCAAAAGTACGCTCAACAATTAGTGAAACAAGGTCATGCATACGAATGTTTTTGTTCTGAAGAAGAATTAGAACGTTCTCGAGAAGAGCAACTTGCCAGAGGCATCGCTGCTCCTCAATACAATCGTCGTTGCCTTCACTTATCAATTGCAGAAAAAAATAATTTTATCGCTCAAGGAAGAAAACCAGTCATCCGTATCAAACTCGAAGACCATTTAACGATTGCCTTTGAAGATATGGTAAGAGGACCAGTCTCATTCAATAATGATGATATTGGCGATTGGGTATTAATCAAATCAAACGGGATTCCTACGTATAACTTTGCTGTCGTTATCGATGATTATTTAATGGATATCACGCATGTTTTTCGTGGTGAAGAACATCTTTCGAATACCCCAAAACAAATCCAAGTTTATCGCTATTTACAATTTCCTATGCCTCAATTTGGTCATATGACAATTATTGTCAATGAACATGGTAAAAAACTGTCAAAACGTGATGCTTCGATTGTTCAATTTATGTCTCAATACCGAGATATGGGATATTTGCCGGAAGCAATTTTCAATTTCATTTTATTGTTAGGTTGGTCTCCAGAAGGAACCCAAGAAATTTTTACCAAAGCGCAAGCGATTGCCGCTTTCGATGCTATACGCCTATCTTCGTCTCCATCCATGTTTGATCCGCAAAAAATGAATTGGTTAAACAATCATTATCTTAAACAATTACCTGAAGATGCTTATTGGCATTTTATTTCCCCATTTATTCAAAAGGCGCCTGGTATCGATCAATTAAAAGAACCATCAGTTGTCCAATTAGCTAAAACCTTCAAGGACCAACTTGCCTATGGCCTACAAATCGTTGATTTAGTCAAACCGATTCTGCAACCAATCTTTAATTTTGATGATGAAGCGACTTCGCTTTTGCAAAGTCAAGATGGAAAAAAAGCACTCGCATTATTTATTCAAAAATTTTCTCAACTTCAAGACATACAAGGGCCAAACATTAAAGAAATATTTAAAGCAATTCAAGCAGAAACAGGTTTAAAAGGTAAACCATTATTCATGCCAGTAAGATTGAAATTAACCGGTCAATTACATGGTGCAGAATTAGCGAATATCATCCCCATTCTCGGAAAAGAATTAACACTAAAACGGTTAAAAGCATGATTGCGATTGAATCTCATCTTAAAAATCTTTTGCAGAAAGCTTTAACCCAATTTGGATTAAAGGTTTCAGTTGAAGAGATTGTGATTGAAAAAACCAAAGATCCTAAATTTGGTGATTATGCTACGAATGTTTGTCTTAAATTTGCAAAAAATCTTACTTTAAAACCAATTGATTTAGCGAATCAATTAGTCGCAACATTAAGCGATTCCCACCTCCAAAAAGTGGAAGTAGCAGGTCCTGGTTTCTTAAATTTTTTCCTTAAAACAGAAACCTTAACTGCCGTGATTGAAGAGATACTTCGTTTGCATGACGAATTTGGTAAGAGCCAAATCGGACAAGGTAAGCGTATCAACTTGGAATTTGTTTCTGCAAATCCCACGGGGCCAATGCATGTTGCCCATGCCCGTGCCGCGGCGCTTGGCGATGTGATTGCAACTTTACTGTCCCATGTTGGTTATAAGGTGACGCGAGAATTCTATGTTAATGATGCCGGTGGACAAATCCGAAATTTAGCCCTATCCATTTTCATGCGTTATCGTGAGTTGATTGGAGAAAAAGTCACGTTACCAGAAGATGGGTATTTTGGTAAGGACATTATTGAAATTGCCAAAGAAATACGTCAACAATATGGTGAGAAAATTACCACTTTCGACGAAAACTTATTTAAAAAAATTGGAGTTGAAAAGCAATTAAAACGTATTCAAGAAGACCTCATATTGATGGGAGTTCGCTTTGATGTTTATCGCTCAGAACAAGATGTAAGAAATGAAGGTCATATTCAAAAAACGCTTCAAAAATTAACTCCATTTTTATACCAAGACCAAGGGGCCACGTATCTAAAAACAACCGCATTTGGTGATGATAAGGATAGAGTCCTTATTAAAAGTGATGGACAATACACCTATTTTTTACCCGATATTGCTTACCATCAAGACAAATTATCCAGAAACCAAGATCAATTAATCGATATCCTTGGTCCAGATCACCATGGTTATATTGCGAGAATGAAAGCGGCACTAGCGATATTGGGTTATCCAACCAATGCACTTGAAATTTTGGTCATGCAATTAGTAACGCTCACTGAAAATGGTGTTGAAGTGAAGATGAGTAAACGCACTGGTAAAGGCATTACCATGCGTGAACTGATTGAAGAAGTCGGAAAAGATGCAGCGCGATATTTTATCGCTGCTAGATCCTATCACAACCCGCTTGAGTTTGATTTAGACCTTGCCAAAACCAAAAGTAATATCAATCCGCTTTACTATGCCCAATATGCTCATGCAAGATTACAATCCCTATTAGAAGGTGGTAAAGATCTTGGTATTGATGCCACTGGAAAAGGTCTTGATACGAATGAAGAGTTAGATTTATTAAAGCACCTTCGGTTATTCCCACAGGCTGTCAACCAAGCTGCCCAAGCCAGAGAACCCAGTATGATTGCACAATATATACAACAACTTGCAAGTTATACCCATAGTTTCTATACTATAAGACGGGTTATCGACCGTGACCAACCCAAACTATCTGCCGCAAGACTGGCACTAGTGAAAGCAAGTGCACAGGTATTAAAAAATAGTTTAGCTATCTTTGGGATTAACGCGCTAAATAAAATGTAAATAAAAGGAGCATCATATGCCAAAATCAATGCTTGAACTTGCCCACGATTTTATTGTTGCAAAAAAGAAGGCTGTAAACTTTAAAGATATTTGGGCGTATGTCCAAAAACAAACGGATGAAAAAGATACCTTACAGTTAGGTCGATTTTATAAGTTACTGACCTTAGATGGTCGCTTTGTTGCTCTTGGAAGCAATAAATGGGACTTAAAAGCGAGATACACCTTTAAAGAGTTGTATGATGATGCTAGAGGGGTATTTAGAGAAGTTGAAGGTGCCGAAGAAGGTGGAGAAGAAGCAGAAGCGGATCCCTTTGATGAGGATGAAGAGGCTGACGATGCTGAAGACGAAGACAAACCCAAGAAACGTAAATCAGACGACGAAGATTAAAAATAAAAAGAAAGAAGGAAAAACGTATGCCACTAGTCAGTATGAAAGAAATGCTCATCAGAGCCTACAAAGAAAAATATGCCGTGGCGCAATTTAATATTAATAACCTAGAATGGACCCTTGCCATTTTAGATGAATGCCAAGCGCTTAAAGCCCCAGTTATCCTTGGGGTTTCAAGTGGTGCTGCTAAATACATGGGCGGATTTAACACCGTCATGGGCATGGTGAATGGTTTACTCAAAGATAAGAAATACACCATACCGATTGCGGTGCACTTAGATCATGGTGAAACCGTTGAAATTTGCAAGCAAGCAATCGATGCTGGTTTTACTTCCGTGATGATTGACGCCTCGCATCATCCATTAGAAGAAAATATTAAAATGACTAAAGAAGTCGTGAAGTATGCCCATAGTAAAACTCCTTTAGTTTCTGTTGAAGCGGAATTAGGCCGCGTTGGTGGTCAAGAAGACCATGTCGTTGCCGAAACCTATTATGCGATTCCTGCTGAATGCGTCAAAATGGTTAAAGAAACAGGCATCGATTGCCTTGCTCCTGCGTTAGGTTCAGTCCATGGTCCGTATGAAGGTGAACCAAAATTAGGTTTCAAGGAAATGGCAGAAATTCATAAATTAACCAATATGCCTTTAGTCTTACACGGTGGTTCAGGCATTCCTGACTTTCAATTAAGAATGGCCATCGAACGTGGCACTGCTAAAATCAACGTCAATACCGAAAATCAAATGGAATGGACGAAGATTGTTCGTGAAGTCTTAGCCAAGGATCCCAAAGTTTATGACCCAAGAAAAATTATCGGGCCAGGAAAAGAAGGAATTCGCAAAGTTGTGAAAGCCAAATATGAAGTCTTTGGCTGCATTGGTAAAGTTTAAACCCATTTGACAGTGAATGGGTTTTTTATTTCTCAACGTCAAGGATTAGGATAAAATAAAAACATGGTAAAACGTTTTGTAGAAGATGCTTACCAAGCAGCATTACGGGCTTCAAAAGAGATCCTTTCGATTTATCAAACTAATTTTACTTTTGAAAATAAAATAGATGATTCTCCCGTAACAATTGCGGATCAAAAAGCGGATGCAATCATTCGCCAATACCTTCAAGTAAAATATCCAGCTTTTGGTTTTCTTACCGAAGAATCATCCGATGATTTATCACGGTTAAAAAAAGACTATGTTTGGGTGGTTGATCCGATTGATGGGACGAAAGATTTTATTGCAAAAAACGATGAATTTACGATCAATATTGCCTTAGTTCATCAACAAAAAGTGATCATGGGATTAATTCACATACCCGCGAAACAGGATACTTATTTTGCTTTAAAAGAAGCAGGTAGTTTCCATCGTATCCACGGTAAAGATCAACGAATATTTGTCAATCAAAAAACCAAGAAACTTACTGTTTTAACTTCCCGATTTCATTTACAACCCATAGAAAAATCACTCATTGAAAAGTACCAAGTTCTTGGTAAATTTTCAAAAGTAGAAACCTTTGGAAGTGCCATCAAATCCTGTCGAATCGCTGAAGGCTTGGCGGAAGTCTCATATCGTTTGTCTCCAGGAACCAAAGAATGGGATACCGCTGCTTCCGATTTAATTGTCACAGAAGCTGGCGGTTTTTTTGTAAAACCTAACCAAGAACTTTACACTTATAATCGAAAAGATGTTCGCAATCTTGACGGTTACATCATTCTTAATCGATTGGAAAATTTATATTTATGAAATTTAAAGTTCATGCGATTGTGGTATTTTTTACGCTGGTAAGTTGCACCGGTCAATTTCCATCTTTTTTAGATTCATCTTCCACAATCAGTTCTTTTCCATCTAGCGAGTTAGATATTTCTAGTGGAGCAAGTGAAAGTAGTACCTATTTTGCGTCTAGTTCGGCTAGTTCAAGTCCGATTATCACATTAGATTTTTATAACTTGAATGATTTTCATGGGGCAGTCGAACATAATCCCAGTAACAAAGAAATAGGAATTAATCGTCTATCTAATTATTTTAAAACTCAACTTGCTTCTAATCCCAATAGTATTTTTTTATCCAGTGGCGATATGTGGCAAGGCAGTGCTGATAGTAATATTACGCGTGGGCGACTGGTGGTAGATGCGATGAATCATCTTCAGTTTTCAGCGATGGCAATAGGCAATCATGAATTTGATTGGACTGACAGTTACATTATTCAAAATCAATTGCGTTCAAACTTTCCTTTATTAGGAATTAATATCTTAGAAAAACAAACGCAACAACGGGCCAGCTTTGCCGATGCATCGATTCTGATTGAGAGAAGTGGTATTCAAATTGGTATTATTGGTACGATCGGTGCTTCTTTAGAAAGCACGATTTTAACGAGTGCAGTGATGAATTATGAGTTTGTTCCGTACACGAACCTAGTTCAAGAAGAAAGTGAACGCTTGAGAGAATTGGGTGCTGATTTAATTATTTTACTGAATCATGATGGCAACGTTGAGTCTGGTGTGTTGCCCTATGTTGATGGCGTTTTTAATGGCCATACGCATCGAAGGGAAGTGTTTCACATTGATGGTAAACCAGTGTATCAAGGTCAAGCTTATGGTCAAGCAATTAGTCATATGCGATTTGTCTTTAACACAGTGAATATGGTTCCGAGTTTTTCCCAAAACCAATCAGGTGTTTATACGTATGATTACTTGGTAAGTCAAAATCGATTTCCCACTGAAGATCCTGAAATGAAAGCGATATATGACGCCTATTTAACCAATGAAATTAATCCAATAAAGAATGAAGAAATCGGGATTGCTGAAGGGGCTTTCTCCCGGAATAATCTTGGGCGACTTGCTGTTGAAGAAATGCTGCAATATGGCCAATCGGTCAAACCAGAGGTTGTGGCAAGTTTTCATAATACCGGTGGTGTGAGGGCCAGTATTGATGATGGGGCCGTCACCTATGGCGAATTATATAAAGCCTTTCCCTTTGATAATGAATTAATGATTGTCCAAGTCACCGGTGAGCAATTGTCTTGGTGGTTGTCTGAAAGTCTATATAAACGGACCATCCCTAATTTAACACCAGTCAACAACATCCAAAACTATTGGATCATTTCCATTAATTATTTAACGGAAAAACATTTAGAATCATCCCAATATCCTCACGACCTCTCCTCAGCGCTCAATACCCATCAATTTATTCGTGAGCAATTAAAAACCCGGTGGCAATATGAAGGTACCATCCGGGCGATTGATTACAATTAAAGTGACTACTTAACTTCTAATTGAATCGGTAAACCTTGTGGTTTTTCACTCGCAAGTTTAACCGCCAAAATACCTGGAACCTCTTCCATGAGGATGACTTCTAATCCACCCGATAAAGTGGAATCAATCAGTCCGCAAGAAGAACAAGCCCCTTCCATTCTTAGATAAACAATCCCATCAATAAAAGAATCAAATTCAACGTTGCCGCCATCACGAATGATGAAAGGTCGAACTTTATCTAATGCTTCTTCAATTTGTTGTTCTATAGTCATAGCAATATGATAACGAGAAAAGAACTTTCTAGCAATCAATAAGACTGCCAATAAAAAAACCATCGTCATCAACGATGGTTTGGTGCCCGGGGACGGACTTGAACCGTCATGGTGTCGCCACCGCAGGATTTTAAGTCCTGTGCGTCTACCAATTTCGCCACCTGGGCAAGGCATGGTCTCCCGCGAAGGAATTGAACCTTCGACCCCTTGCTTAAAAGGCAAGTGCTCTAACCGACTGAGCTAGCGGGAGGTTTTTGGCTGGGGTACCTGGGATCGAACCAGGGAATGATAGAGTCAAAGTCTATTGCCTTACCACTTGGCTATACCCCAAACAACGAATGGTGGAGGCTGGTGGATTCGAACCACCGAACCCGAAGGAACTGATTTACAGTCAGCTGCGTTTGGCCGCTTCGCTAAGCCTCCATCGGTGTGCTCACACTGGTAGAACATGGTGGATGTTGAGGGGTTCGAACCCCCGACCTCCGCCGTGTAAAGGCGATGCTCTCCCAACTGAGCTAAACATCCCTTGGGCCTACGCGTGCTTACTTAATATATCAAAAGGCGTTTTTTTAGTCAATGAATTAACCTAGAAAAGTCTAGGACTTAATAACCTTTTTTGCCAAGTAATTTGAACATATTTCGTTTGTAAATTTCCACCCCTGGTTGGTTAAATGGATTGATACCTAATAGATAACCAGAATAAGCTACAGTTTTCATAAAGAAGTAGAGTAAATGCCCAAGATGATGAGCATCCATTTGATCTATCGTAATTAGGATGACCGGTACTTGACCTTCTTCAACGTGGGCTTGAAGCGTACCTAAATATGCTTTTTCATTGACGAATGATAAAGGCCGACCTGCTAAATAATTTAAACCATCTGCATCATTCACACTGAGTGGCACGGTTAAATCGTAGGTTGGTTTTTTAACATAAAGCACGGTTTCAAATAAAATTGGGGATCCATCTTGAATAAATTGCCCGACACTATGTAAATCAGTGCTAAATGAGACTGACCCAGGTAAGAGTCCTTTATTTTCCTTACCTTCGGATTCGGCAAAAAGTTGTTTTAACCATTCTGCAATCATCGCAAATTGCGGTTCATACGTTACAAACATTTCCACGGCTTTATCTTGATAGAGTTGGTGGCGAGCAATGGCATATTGGATAGCTGGATTTGCCTCAATTTGACTATTGCTATAAAGTACCATTGCCTCTTTTGCACCAGCCATCAAGGCCACAATATCAATGCCGGCTGCGGCGATTGGTAGTAAGCCAACTGCGGTAAGCACAGAATATCGTCCACCGATATCATCTGGTAAATTAAAGCTAACATATCCTTCTTGTTTAACTAGTGTCCTTAGCGCCCCTTTTTCTTTATCAGTGGTGGCGAAAATTGCTTTTCTTGCTTCGACGACGCCCACTTTTTTTTCTAATAAATCTTTTAATAGTCTAAACGCAATCGACGTTTCTGTGGTCGTTCCTGATTTTGAAATCACATTAATCGCAAAGGTTTTTGTCGCTAAATAATTTAAAACTTGCTGGGTATAAGTTGGGGAAAAAGTTTGCCCCAAATAGATCACTTCTAATGATTTGTCTTTATTTGGCATTAATCCTTGAATCGCATCGATTACGGCTCTGGCACCCAAATAGGAGCCACCAATGCCACACACGACTAAAACTTGAAAATTATCGCGAATATATTTAGCGGTCTTTTGGATTAAGGAAAATTCTTCTTTATCAAATTGCTTTGGCCATTGATCCCAACCTAAAAAGTCTCCACCAGGGCCTTTTTTGGTGGCAATTAAATCGGTGATTCGATTAATTCGATCTAGATAATCCTTTAATGATCCTTTCAATTTCGTGTGCGTTAAGTTAAGTGCCAGCATAAGCTAGTCCTCCAATTTCTTTTTTTGTTGCGCAATCCAAGTTGGCAGCATGGTTTTTAAGGGGGTAAAATCAATTTCATGTGGGGGAACTTTAAACCAAAAAGGATGAGCTTTATCAACTAATTCATCTTTCTTAATCAAACGTTTTATCGATAATTTTAAATGGTGGGTAACCGGATCAACCGCTAAGACTTTGACTCTCACATATTCCCCAACAATTAAAAAGCTTTCAATTCTTTTAACATAATCATCGGAAATTTCCGAGATATGAATTAAACCTTTTTGCCCATTCGGAAAACCGATAAATGCCCCGTAAGGTTGAATATCAATCACTTTGCCTACGATAATTTCGTCAATTTGATAACTACTTTGATTCATGATTAAATCAACTTTTCAAAAAGTAGTAGGTCGTCTTCACTGACGACTTTAAAGTTGAGCCGACTTCCGGTCACGACATGGACTTTTTTACCCATTAAAAATAATAAACTCGCATCATCAATCGCACTTTTGATTTTTAGCTTACGGGCATACTCATGGGCATCGAGGATCGTTTCAAATTCAAATGCTTGCGGCGTTTGCGATAAATAAATATCATTCTTTCCAAGATAATTGTTTAATGTGGCCTTATCGTCCACCACGAACAAGGAATCATTAATTTGTCTAGCAAGTGTCATCGCCGGATAATGCTTTAATTTAGCAATGAGGGTATCAATCAATAACTCACTAATCATGGGCCTTGCTACGTCATGAATTAAGACAAAATCTGGTTTAATATGGAATTTAGCATATTGTAATGCTAAATAAGATGATTCCTGTCTGGTTTTACCCCCAGCAATCACATGAATCATTTTGAGTTTAGCATAAGACTTAATTTCGTCTTGAACTTGCGTGATAAATTGATCATTCACTACCAAGACGATTTGATCCACTTTTTTGTGTTTCACAAAAGTATCAAGAGAAAATTGATAAAGTTTCTTTTTGCCTAGTTTTAGAAATTGTTTCGGTGTCACTCTTGATTTAAGACGTAAACTTTCTCCAGCAGCCAGTAAAATACCAATGACCATTATTTTTTAACTTCCTTTAATGCAAGTAATTCACTAATTGCCATTTGTTGAATATTAAGTTTTACAACTTTTTCTAATAAAGAATTTGCAGAATAATCGGCTTCACAGACAAAATTGACACGCTCATCTTGAATTAACGTTTTGGCTTTTTCAACATGACCTTTTGAATAGACGGCGATTGATTTGCCACCATGTTCTTTGGCCATTAACATTGCTGGGACATCCGTTAAACCATCTCCGATGTAGATAAGATTTCGGTATTTAATTCTTTTTTCTTTGGTTCTTTCATTCACTTTATCATCTTCAGATTGATTTAAAATGCCTTTGGCAATTCTAAAGAAGTATTGGGTTTTCATCGTATAATTGATCGCAATTTTGGGCCAAATTGCTTCTTTGGTTTCTTGAGAAAATAAGAATTCACAACCAAATATTTTCGTAAATTCCTTGGCAATTTTGGTGCCCTCGATAATTTCTTTAGTCCCCGAGGTAATAATATAATGCTCAACTTCTACTCCTTGGTTTTCTGCAAAGAGTCTAATCCGCTTAAACCAAGTTTCTAATCCTGGAAAAAATCTAACAGATGCCCCTAGTGAATACAAATATTCTTTCGTTAATTTGATGCCTCTTTTTTTACTTTCCTCTATCATCATGTACATATAAGAGAGAATTTTTTCCATGCCCGATTGAATTGAATTTTGGTTTGTTTTTTCCCAAAATTCCTCAGTTTTCATCCCTAAAGATGGGATAAAACTAAAATTTTGAAGATCTTCGATTGCTAAAGTTCGATCAAAGTCATAAATGATTCCAATAATTGGTTTTTTCATACTGATATTTTAGCATAATGCGTTAAAAAAGGAGTTTAAATTGCCCAATAATCCATATTTATTAAGGCAATATTCATTTTTAATTCATAGGGTTATGAGCTCCTAAAAGCGCTTTGTGTTATAATTTTGGCGTAATGGAATCCCTAGAAATTCTCGTCCTAGTAGCGATTGTAATCCTTGGAATATACATTCTTTTATCGATATTTTTTTCCTTTCAAATGAGAAGTTTTTACCTACAACTATCGAAAAGAAAAGATGCAATTGATGTGCTTACAGCTCAAAAATACGATTTATTAAGAATGATTGGTAAATTATTCGTACGGCACCAAATTGATGTTCCTCAAGAATTTATTCTTTCTAAAAGACCACGTTTTGAGGATACACTTCAAAACATTAAAGATACTGAAAGAACCATCGTTAAAAGCTTTTTGGTTCAAACTGCTCAAGCCCTATTTTATTATGGTGAGCAAAATCAAGCTTTATCTGTTAACCCTGAGTACGTTTCTCTAAAAAAATCACTAGCGGAAGTCGATGAATTGTTTCGAAAACAAGTTGCCATCTATAATGCCCTGGCAACCAACTATAACTGGTGGCAGAATTTTGCTTTATTTCGTTGGGTTTCAATCTTATTTAGACATCAAATTAAGGAATTAATTTCATAAAAGAGGAATTGAATATGAAAAAACCTGTAATCCTAGTCATCATGGATGGTTATGGTATTCGTAAAGAAACCTACGGAAATGCGATTGCGAAAGCAAAGAAACCCAATTTAGATCGGTATTTTTCAAAGTATCCATACACTCAAATTCAAGCGTCAGGTTTGGATGTTGGTTTACCAGAAGGTCAAATGGGTAACTCTGAAGTTGGCCATCTCAATATCGGGGCTGGTCGAATCGTTTACCAGTCCTTAACCTTAATTGATCAAGCAATTAAAGATGGAACTTTTTTCCAAAATTCAAAGTATTTGGCAGCCATGCAATATGCAAAGTCCAAAAACAAAAAATTACACATTATCGGATTAGTTTCCGATGGTGGAGTCCATTCCCATTTATCTCATCTTCAAGCCATTATTAAAATGGCAGCAAAACAAGAAGTTCGTCAGGTTTTTTTCCATGCTTTGATGGATGGTCGTGATGTTGCGCCTCAGCTTGGTGAAAGTTATATTAACACACTCGTTGCAACCATAAACGAATACAAAACCTGTCAACTTGCATCAATCGGCGGTCGATATTATGCGATGGATCGCGATAAAAACTTAAATCGGGTGGCAAGGGCTTACGATGTGATGGTGGAACGTCGCGGTCTAAGTTTTAAAGATTATCGGCAATATTTTAAAGAACAATATGTAAATTTACCAAAGGAAGGAAAAGATCCCAGTGATGAATTTTTAATTCCTGCCTTTGCAGAAAACGTTCAAGGAAAGATCGAAGATGGAGATGCAGTCATTTTCATGAACTTTAGACCTGATCGCGCCATTCAATTTTGCACGCTCTTAACGAATCCAACTTTTTATGCCAACCCCCCCATTAAAGATGGTAAACCAGCTTGGATAGCCTACCAGCCCAATAAAATCCTTCAAAATATTATGTTAGTTCAAACGATGAAATACGCCGATTCAGTAAAGGGTGACATTGCCTTTAAATTGCCAAATTTAGACAATACACTCGGTCCTTGGTTAGCGAAACATGGTCTATCCCAATTAAGAATCGCTGAAACAGAAAAGTATCCTCATGTGACTTTCTTTTTTGACGGCACCATTAATTACGATGGTGTAGAAAAACCTGAATTACCTAAATCAAGAAGAGTGTTGATTAATTCACCCAAAGTTGCAACCTATGATCTCCAACCGGAAATGAGTGCCTATCAAGTTCGAGATGCATTAATTAAAGAGCTAAATAAAGGCGATCTTGATGTTGTTATTATTAATTATGCCAATTGCGATATGGTGGGTCATACTGCCGTGGAAAAAGCAGTTGTTAAATCAGTTGAAGTAGTCGATGAATGTGTTGGATCTATTATTGATTGGTGTGATAAAAATGGTGGTAAACTGATTGTCACCGCAGACCATGGTAATGCCGATCAAATTTTAACGGATGATGGCAAGCCACATACCGCTCACACCACTAATTTGGTGCCTGTTTGTATCAACATACCTGGGCTTCGTTTAATGCCTAAAGGTGGCAAGTTAGGTAACTTAGCGCCGACCATCCTTGATTTACTAGAAATAGAAAAACCTATTGAAATGACTGAAAAAAGTCTTATTATTAAGTAAACCTATTTTCATGGAGGTAATCAAATGAAAAAAGCACTTAAATTTAGCGAATATCCATTACATTTACCTAAATTTCCAAAGATTGAAAAGAAATTTAACGTTTTAATTGCGGAATTCGAATCGGCACCGAATGCCAACGTGCAACGTCGGATTATGAATAAAATTGGAAAGTTTTTTGATGAAGTTCAGACCGATTTCACCATTATTACAACCCGCCATTCGATTGATACCCGTGATGAAACCTATAAAAAAGCAAATGACTTAGTGAATGAAGTAGGACCGATGGTTCAGGGCTTAGGTAATCGTTATTCAAAAGCAGTATTAGCTAGCAAACATCGAATCGAATTAGAAAAATTAGTAGGGTCTTTTTTATTTAAAAAACTCGAACTTGCTGCTAAAACTTTTGATCAAAAAATTCTCCAAGACTTACAAGAAGAAAACAAATTAACAACTGAATATGATGCCTTAATGGCGAGTGCGCAAATCCCTTTCGATGGCGGAACTTATAATCTTTCACAAATGGGAAAGTTTGCCGTTAGTAAAGATCGCGATGTCCGTAAACGAGCGAGCAAGGCTGTTGAAAATTGGATGGGTGAAAAAGAACAACCACTCGCCGATATTTACAGTAAATTAGTCACGTTAAGACATGGCATGGCTAATAAATTAGGATATGCTTCCTTCACGCACATGGCATATGATCGGATGGGAAGAACCGACTACGGCCCTAAAGAAGTTAAATCATATCGTGACCAAATTCTTGAATCCGTGGTTCCATTATCAAATAAATTAGTGAGACAACAAATTAAACGTATCGATGTACCAGCACCTAAGTTTTATGATTTAGCAATTCAATTCAAAGATGGCAACGCCACACCGAAAGGCGATAAGAATTACTTAGTGAATGCTGCTTTAAAAATGTATGGCAAAATGGGCCAAGAAATTGGTGAATTTTTCCAAGCAATGGTTAATCAAGAATTGTTAGACTTAGAAGCTAAGCCAGGTAAACGTGGTGGTGGTTATATGACCTTCTTCCCACGATATCAAATGCCATTTGTATTTTCTAATTTTAATGGCACTGCTGGTGACGTCGTTGTTCTAACCCATGAAATTGGGCACGCTTTCCAAGGTTTTATGTCGCGAAAAATTAAGCCAGTGGAATATCGCGATCCAATGATGGATGGGGCAGAAATTCATTCGATGTCGATGGAATTTTTTGCGACGCCCTATATGGAGTCATTCTTCAAAGAAGACAAAGATAAATATTTATTTGGTCACTTGGAAGGGGCGATTAATTTCTTACCCTATGGCGTGACCGTTGATGAATTCCAACATTGGGTATATGACAATCCCAAAGCCTCACATGAGCAACGTTGTGCCAAATGGCGTGAACTTGAAATCAAATACACACCATACAAAAAATATACTGGTTTCCCACTTTATGAAAAAGGCACAAGATGGATGCGTCAATCGCATATTTACGGAGCACCATTTTATTACATTGACTACACTTTAGCCCAAGTGATTGCCTTACAGTTCTTAGGATTAATGAAGAAAAATCATGAAAAAGCATGGAAGAAGTATGTCAAAGTATGTTCTTTAGGTGGTAAATATCCATTTACCCAACTTCTCGAAAAGGCAAAGTTAAAAAATCCATTTTTGGATGGGACCATTAAGAAAACGTTTAGACCAGTCAAGAAGTTACTCAAAGTTTACGGTGAACCCTTTAAAGCTTAAAGGCTAACCC
>VHBF01000005.1 GCA_016872075.1 Bacillota bacterium
AATGCCATTATTAATTTGATGGGTGTGTTAGGTTATATTGTTGCCACCTTGATTATTAATGCTGCAACGGAAGAATTTACACCTTATGTTCGCGCTTTTATCATGCTTTCGTTGACGATGGTTGCGATTTTATTATTGTTCCGTTTTATTGTGAAAGAAGTGGCCTGGGTAAAAGACATGCATCGCGTTTCGATTGAACAAGGTTATGAAACGGAAGCACAAGAACAAGCAAGAAAAGATAATGTTGTTACGCCTCTAAAAAAAGAATACCAACTCAGTTTTTGGTTGATTATGGTGTCGGTATTTTTGTGGTTTTTTAGTTTTAATGCGGTGACAACGAAGTTTACGGACTACGCGAGTAATGTTTTAGAAATTACCAATTATGTTTTACCTGTGACGGTTGCCAACATCGCTGCATTGATTGGATTTTTACCTCTTGCTGCCTTGGCGAATAAAATTGGAAGAAAAAAGACAGTTTTATTAGGAATCCTGATGCTCGCATTAGGAACCTTAGTTGGGTCTTTCTTAACCGTTGAAACTTCATGGATTGTCTACCTCATCATGCCAATTGCCGGGTTAGGGTTTGCGGCCATCAATGTCAATTCCTATCCCATGATTGTGGAGATGGCCTCAGGAAGTAATATCGGAAAATATACTGGATACTACTACACGGCATCGATGGCGGCTCAAATCTTTACTCCATTATTATCAGGCGCTTTAATGACAGCATTTGGTTTAGGATTGTTATTTCCTTATGCAACCTTTTTTGCTTTATTAAGTTTTGGCACTATGTTTTTTGTTCGTCATGGTGAAGCAAGCAAACTTAAAACTGAGTGATATAATAATGGCGAATCGAGGAGACCGCTATGATCATTGGTGTCCCAAAAGAAATTAAAAAATTAGAATATCGCGTTGGCTTAACCCCAGCATCTGCAAAGGCTTATCTTCAAGCTGGTCATCAAGTTTTGATTCAACAAGATGCAGGATTAGGTTCAGGATTTACCAATGAAGAATACATCAAAGTCGGATGTAAAATCCTTTCCAGCATTCAAGAAATCTATGCCAAAGCAGAGATGATTATTAAAGTAAAAGAACCACTCGAAGAAGAATTTAATTTATTAAGACCAAACCAAATTCTATACACATTTTTACATTTGGCGGCAGCTAAACCTTTAACCGATGCGTTGTTAAAAAATAAAGTCACTGCGATTGCCTATGAAACCATCAAGGATAGCAATGGACGATTACCTGTCTTGCGACCGATGTCAGAAGTTGCAGGCCGATTAGCCGTTCAAGAAGGGGCTGAATATTTAGAAAAATCATATGGGGGACGCGGTGTGCTTTTAGGCGGTATCCCTGGTGTCGAACCTGGACACGTTGTGGTGCTAGGTGCGAATGGTTATGCTGGATTTAACGCCACTCAAATTGCGTTAGGAATGCAAGCAAAGGTGACGGCGATTGATGTGAAGTTTAATCAGGTGGAAACCTTATTACCAATCGCAAACGGTCGACTGATGATGTTACCTTCGAATGAAACGAATATTGTGAATAGTATTCAACACGCCGATCTGGTTATTTCTACGGTTTTAATTCCCGGTGATGCTGCACCGAAACTTATCAAAAAAACGTATTTGAAAATGATGCCCAAAGGTTCAGTCATCGTTGATGTGGCGATTGATCAAGGTGGTAGTACAGAAACCAGTAAAGTAACTTATCACGATCAACCCATTTATGAAGTCGATGGTGTCATTCATTACTGTGTGGCGAATATGCCGGGTGCAGTGCCGCGAACCTCGACGATTGGTTTAAATCAAGCGACGCTTCCATTCGGACTGGCAATTGCCAATTTAGGATTTAAAGAAGCGATGAAAAAAGATCCTGGTCTAGCAAGCGGTCTTAACACTTACCAAGGCAAGATTACCTTCCCTGCATTAGCGCAATTATTTAAATTACCGTTACTGTCTGTTAACGAAGTGATTTCAAAACTTTAATCATCGATAATGCTGCGATGGCGCATTCATAACCTTTATTGGTTTTATCGGCTTTCGCACGGGCTTCTGCTTGCGCTTCATTGTCAGTGGTTAACACCCCAAAAATAACAGGTTTCATTAATTTTAAACCTACATCCATAATGCCTCGAGCTGTTTCTGAACATACATAATCATAATGACTCGTTTCTCCACGGATTACGGCCCCTAAACAAATCACCGCTGCGGTCATCATTTGTTGACCAGCAGCAAGGGCAGCGATCGGTAATTCAAACGCCCCAGGAACTCTCGTCACAACAATATTTTGTTTGGAAAACTTTTGGTCAGATAAGGCTGTTAACGCACCTTGCAAAAGTTGTTCAGGAATAGGGTTATTGAATTCAGAGACGATGATGTGAATTTTTTTCATGCTTAAACCTCCTTATGGTTACATGAGTTGACTTATCTCAAGGATTGGTATTTTGAGTTTGGTGGCTAGCTTGAATAAATCTTGACGGCGAGCCATCTTACCATTGGCTAAAATAATTTCACATATAACGGCAACGGGTTGGAGTTTCGCTAACTGCATTAAGGCTAAAGATGCCTCCGTATGTCCAGGTCTTGCTTGGATACCACCGGCTTTACCAATCAAGGGAAAAATATGACCAGGTTTAACAAAGTCATCTATTTTCGCATTAGGGTTTGCTAATTGATTTAAAGTATCTGCTCGTTCTTGGGCACTTATCCCAGTTGTGTTTGTTTTTGCATCAATTGATACAGTAAAAGCAGTGCGAAAACTTTCATTATTGGTTTTCACCATCAATGGTAAGTCAAGTTTGTTAGCAATGGTTTCATTAATGGACGCACATACTAAACCTTTACCTAAGGTAATCATTATATTGATCGTTTTCTCGGTTGCGAATTGCGCTGCCATCACAAAATCACCTTCATTTTCACGATGAATATCATCGACAAGAATGATCAACTGCCCTTGTTGAAGTGCTTGGACTGCTTCTTCAATCCTTGAGAATTTTGCTTTCATTTTTGCAACAACTTTTCTACATACTTGGCTAGCATGTCCACTTCAATGTTGACTGGATCTCCAATTTTTTTAGTTAATAAGGTGGTGTGTAATTTTGTATGAGGAATAATCCAAAGTGCAAAAGACGTTTTTTTAACATCCGTTAATGTTAATGAAATACCATCGACTGCGACACTCCCTTTTTGAATCATATATTTGGTGAGATTTTCCGGCACTTCAATGGTCACAATCGTCGCAATACCTTCTTGTTTTAAGTTTAAGATTGTACCGATGCCATCGACGTGTCCAGATACTTGATGTCCGCCATTACGCTGGTTAGCAGCCAGAGCCCTTTCTAAATTAATGCCACTTCCCACTTTCCAAAGTTTTAATGCCGTCACTTGTATCGTTTCTTTCATTACTTCGACATCGTAAGTGCGAAATGATTTAGATATGACAGTTAAACAAATGCCATCATGGGAAATCGAATCCCCAAGTTTAGTTCCTTTTAAAACTTGCTTCGCTTGAATGGTGTAACGAAAACCATCCGCCAATGGCGTAATGGATTTGATCTTACCGATTTCTTCGATAATACCTGAGAACATATTATTTAAACCTTTCAAAATACGCTTGATTGAGTGAGCGATTTTCTTGATCCATCAAACCGGTGATGACCTCGATGCCAGCTTTTTTTAACAATTGAACTCCATCACCATTTTCAATTGGGTTGGGGTCAAGTGATGAAATCACAACTTTTTTTACCTTCTTGCGAATTAAGAATTGCGCACAAGAAGGAAAATAGTCATCGTGTGCACATGGTTCTAAGGTTACATAAACGGTTGAGCCTTCCACATCAAAATCTTGTTCTTTAAATGCGGCAAATTCCGCATGTAAACCAAAAAGCTTTTCGTGATAACCTTTGGTAATCACTTGCCGGTTTTTCGTAAACACAACCCCGACTAATGGATCATGACCCACCATGCCTTTAGCTTGTGTTGCAAGCGTGAAAGCTTGTCTCATAAAATCAATGTCTGTTTTAATTTTCAAATAAAAACCCTGACCTTTAAGTAAGTTCAGGGTACATAAGAAAAATGACATCTTCTTTCATCCAGACTGTACTGTCGCCACTTGAATTACACAAGTTCCTGCATTGCTGCTCGCGGGGTTGACCGCCGATTGGGAGTTACACCCTACCCTGAAGATACGACTATATTATAGGAGAACAAATCCAAAAAGTATAACGATATGATTAAAGGAAAATTCATATCTTTTTAATCGTTTTTCGGTTAAAATATGAGGAAAAGAGTGGGGACGAATATGAAAGTTTTAATCAGTGGTGAACACTTACCTGTCTTAACCCTTACACTTGATGCCAAAGAAGTCATGTTCACTGAAAATGATGTCACGACCATTTCTTTAATTGCTCCAGACATCAACAAGCAAACAATATCAACTGCCACTCGCCTAAATCCCTTTTTTTCAAAGTTAATTTTTGGCGATGCCAAAGTTTTGGATGAGTATAAAGCAACTAAAGCAGAAAGTATCATCGCATTCTCCGCGCCTTTACCAGGGCAAATTGTAACTTTAAACATTACCAAATCCAAACCGATTGTGATTAAAAAAGGTTCGTTGTTGGCGATGACCAAAGGTTTAGAAATCAAACCGAGAAAGAAATTCAATTTATGGGATGCCTTATTTGGCAATGATGATTTAGCCTTACAAGTCTTAAGTGGCCAAGGCACTGCATATATCTTGATTGATAAGGATGCAAAGACGTATACCTTAACCAAAGGTAAAGCCTTAAGTTTTGATCAAGCCGCCGTGGCATATATGGATGCTTCCATGACGTTAATGGTCAAACGCACGAATATTTTTAAAGCCTTCGTTTTTGGTGGTAACGACGTGATTAAATATAAGGTGACAGGTCCGGGGAAAATTGTCACACAAAACGCCAACTATCAAAGGATGTAAAATAAAGTTATGGATTACCAAGCACTCTTAAACCAATACATCGATTTAGAAAAGAAACGCCAAGATGAAGGATTAGAACTGATCGCTTCGGAAAACTATACCTCTTCTCAAGTGATGGCGATTCAAGGTTCCATTCTCACGAACAAATATGCCGAAGGCTTTCCGGGAAAACGTTATTATGGTGGCTGTGTCCATGTCGACAAAATTGAACAACTCGCCATTGATTTAGCATGCCAACTTTATGCTTGTAAGTTCGCCAATGTCCAACCTCACTCTGGATCGAGTGCAAACTTTATTGTGTATAGTGCTCTTTTAAAACCAGGCGACAAAATCATGTCTTTGGGTTTAAATGAAGGTGGGCATTTAACCCATGGTAGCAGTGTGAATTTCTCAGGCAAACTTTATCAATTTATTCATTATGTTTTAAAAGCCGATGGCCGAATTGATTATGTAGGCATGCAAGAAATGGCAAGAAAAGAAAAACCGAAATTGATTGTGGCTGGTTTCTCGTCTTACCCTTACTTAACTGATTATGAAAAATTTTCAACCGTCGCCAAAGAAATTGGTGCCATCTTTATGGTTGATATGGCCCATATCTCAGGATTGGTTGCGGCTGGCGTCCACCCTTCTCCATTCCCTTATGCGGATGTGGTGACCTCGACAACGCATAAAACCATTCGCGGTCCTCGGGGTGGCATGATTCTATCGAATAACGAAGACTATATGAAAAAGATTAACTCAGCGACATTTCCAGGAGCCCAAGGTGGACCTTTGGTTCACGTTATTGGTGGGAAAGCGCAAGCGTTCGCAGAAGCCCTAGAACCTAGTTTTAAACAATACGCAAAACAAATACTTAAAAATACCAAAGCTTGTGCCGATGAATTTGCAAAATTAGGCGCAAAAGTTTCCGGAACAGAAACCCACTTGTTTTTAGTCGATACTAAATATAGCTTTGGTTTGACTGGATATGACTGCCAAGTAAAATTGGATGAAATCGGTGTGACTTTAAATAAAAATATGTTACCGAATGATCAAGAAAAGCCTCAAGTCACCTCAGGCGTACGGATCGGGTTTGCCGCATTAACCACCAGAGGGGTAACTGAAGATATCGCCCGAGATATTGCTAGACTCATTTATCGTTATTTAAAAGGTGAGATTCAAAAAGACCTCGCTGAATCGATTGTTAAACGTACGGTTAGTTTACTCAAACCCATACAAAATATCTAAATTATGAGCAAATTACCACGGTGGTTCAAAGTTGGTCTTTACCTCACCGCGGATTTTTTTGCGATTTTATCTGTTGGATTTTTAATTCTTCTTTCTAGAGATTTATCTTCAGCCATTAGAGGATCATTTATTTTGACGTTAACAATATATGCATTGTTATTAATATTCATTCTAAATTTATTCAAAGTTTACGCGATGATTACAATATATTTTGGCCTTATTGATTCATTTAAAATTGGTCTGACTACCATCCTATTTAACTTATTGTTTTTGGTTTATGTTTTATTCAGTGACATTCCTTTTTCAATCCTTGAAGCCGTTTTTGTTTTAATTAGTGTACCCACTTTACTGATTGGCTTAAGAGTTGCAAGAAGAACATTAGCAATTTTTTTAGGTTACCAACAATCGAATCGAAAGAATTTAACCCGTACATTGATTGTTGGCGCTGGTGCCGCAGCTAAAATTGTCATTTATGAATTAAGATCCAATCGTTCTTTAAATTCAACACCAGTGGTGGTGATGGATGATGATCCACAAAAATGGAAACGTAAATTTCTCAATCTTCAAGTCGAAGGTCCGTTAACCGCACTTCCTAAAGTGATTGAAAAGTATCATGTGAGTCAAGTGATTATCGGCATTGGCAATATTACCCGTACCCGTTTATTTGAAATTTTAAGAATCATGGAAAAGTCCAATGTCAAAATTCGGCGGCTACCATTGATGGAAGAATTAGAAAAAGACGGTCAACAAATGAAAGTGAAAGACGTCGATGTCAACGATTTACTTGGCCGTGATGTCATTCCTCTTATTAATGATGAAATTCAAACCTTTATCAAAGACCAAGTTGTATTAATCACGGGTGCCGGTGGTTCGATTGGCAGTGAATTAACCAGGCAAATCTTTACTTATCAACCTAAAGTTATCGTCCTATTTGATATTTATGAAAATGGTGTTTATGACGTTCAACAAGAATTACTGCGTTTGAATCAAAAACTTCAAAAGCAAATTCCAATTCATGTTCAAATTGGCGCGACCTATAATCTTGAAAGACTCGAACAAATTTTTAAAACTTATAAACCCAGCTTAGTCTTTCATGCGGCCGCTTATAAGCATGTGCCCCTTATGCAGGATTCCCCACAAGAAGCGGTGCGAACCAACGTCTTGGGAACCTATAACGTTGCGAAACTTTCGCAATCCCATCAAGTTAAGAAAATGGTGTTAGTATCAACTGATAAAGCTGTCCGTTCTACGAATGTGATGGGGGCTACCAAATACTATGCAGAAACGATCATGCGGCATTTTGCCAAACAAAAATCAGGCACCTCTTATGCGGCGGTACGTTTTGGGAATGTTTTGGCAAGCAATGGCAGTGTCATTCCTTTATTTAAAAAACAAATTGAATTAGGTGGACCCGTCACCGTAACCGATAAAAACATCACCCGTTTCTTTATGACAATTCCAGAAGCGGTGGGTTTGATTCTTCAAAGTGGAGTTTACGCTCAAGATGGTGAAATCTTTGTGCTTGATATGGGTAAACCAGTGAAGATTTTAGATTTAGCAGAAAAAATGATTAGGCAATCCGGTTATATTCCATACGAAGAAATCAAAATTGAATTCACTGGTTTAAGACCAGGTGAAAAGATGTATGAAGAACTGTTACTTGATCCCAAGACCACAACCAAGACGAACAGTGAAAAAATATTTATTGACCGTACTGAACTTATTGGTTTTAATGAAGAGGGTTATCAACGTTTATTAAGACTTGCCTTAAACAATGATGTGTCAGTCATCAAAGAACTATTCCAACAATTAAATTTAAAGGGGTAAATCTATGGAAATATTTGCAGGAAAGACATTGTTAATTACTGGAGGAACTGGTTCTTTTGGCAACGCAGTGATGAAAAGGTTTTTAAGTACAGCGATTAAAGAAATCAGGATTTTCTCTAGAGATGAAAAAAAACAAGAAGACATGCGTCGATTCTATAAGAATCATAAAATTAAATTTTATATTGGAGATGTTAGACAAGAAGGAAGCTTAGCCGATGCGATGGTCGGAGTCGATTATGTTTTTCATGCTGCGGCTTTGAAGCAAGTTCCATCTTGTGAATTTTTCCCCATTGAGGCTGTGAAAACCAATGTTTTAGGAACTGAAAATGTACTGAATGCGGCGATTCATGCTGGTGTTAAAAAAGTGATTTGCTTGTCTACCGATAAAGCAGTTTACCCTATCAACGCCATGGGAATATCTAAAGCAATGATGGAAAAAGTTTTCATCGCAAAAGCAAGAACGATTCATCCATCGAAAACCCTCATTTGTGGAACTCGCTATGGTAACGTCATGGCATCTAGAGGTTCAGTGATTCCGCTTTTTATTGATCAAATTAAATCAGGTTTACCATTGAGTGTGACCGACCCCAATATGACTCGTTTTTTGATGTCCCTTGAAGAAGCGGTTGAACTTGTTTTACATTCGTTTGTTCATGGAAAACAAGGTGATATTATGGTGCAAAAATCACCTGCTAGTACCGTTGAAGATTTGGCCAAATCATTAATTGAGTTGTTTGGAACCAAAAACAAAATACAAGTCATTGGAACCCGTCATGGTGAAAAACTATATGAAACGCTTTTAACCAAAGAAGAGTTTGCTGTCAGTGAAGATATGGGCAATTATTACCGAATTCCTGCGGATAATCGCGACTTAAATTATGATGTCTATGTTTCATCGGGTTCACCAAAACTTTCTTCTGTTACTGAATATAATTCACACAACACCAAGCGCCTAAATATTCAAGAAATCAAACAAAAATTATTACAACTCGAAGAAATCAAGGAAGCATTATCGGGATGGAAAAAATAACTCCAATACTGATTACAGGTGCGAATGGTTTCATCGGAAGAAACCTTTCTGCAACCTTGAAAGGGTTAGGGTATTCACGTTTACTACTGGTTGATAAAGAAACGCCGAACGCCATTTTTGAGGCTTATGTCAAAGAAGCAAAATTTATTTTCCATCTAGCAGGAATCAATCGTCCAACTAATCCCCAAGAGTTTATTGAAGGAAATGTAGATACGATTTCCAAACTAATTGATACGATTAAATTAACTAAATCAAAAGCCCCAATTGTGGTTTCCTCTTCCATCCAAGCACTTGCTGATAACCCTTATGGTAAAAGTAAAAAAGCAGGGGAAGATCTCTTGTTAGAATTTTCAAAACGATATCATCATCCGATCTTCATTTATCGTTTTACGAATGTGTTTGGTAAATGGTCAAGACCAAACTATAACTCTGTTGTCGCGACTTTTTGCTATAACATTTCAAGAGGTTTACCTATCAAAATTAATGATGAAAATGCTAAAATAGCGCTCATTTATATCGATGATGTTGTCAGTGAAATGATTCGTTGTCTAGAAGGAAAAACTGAGACGATTGATGGCATCCTTCGCGTCTTACCTGAATATGAAATCACCGTTGGCCAACTTGCTAAAACCATACAAGGCTTTGCTCTATCTCGAACTAATTTAGTTTTAACTAATCAACACGATCTTTTTCAAAAAAAACTATATGCGACGTACTTAAGTTTTGTAGACGACACTCAATTTTCTTATGACTTAAAATCTCATCAAGACCAACGCGGTTCCTTTACAGAACTTTTTAAAACCTTTGAACAAGGCCAAATCTCGGTAAACATTAGTAAACCAGGCATCACAAAGGGCAACCATTATCATCACACAAAAAATGAAAAATTCATCGTTGTAAGCGGAGATGCGCTTATTCGTTTTCGCAAGGTAGATGATACCAAAATCATTGAATACAAAGTGAATGGCCAAAAACTTCAAGTTGTTGATATTCCCCCAGGTTACACGCATAGTATTGTTAATATCGGAACACATGATTTAGTAACAATCATGTGGGCGTCAGAAATCTTTGATCCGCTCAATCCCGATACTTACCCCATGGAGGTTGATATCAAATGAAAAAACTAAAAGTGATGACCGTGGTTGGCACCCGACCCGAAATCATTCGTTTATCGGAAGTGATTAAGGCTATTGATCGGGCGACCAATGTATTTGAGCAAATCCTTGTCCATACCGGCCAAAATTATGACTATGAACTCAATGAAATTTTCTTTGAAGATTTAGGACTTCGCAAACCGAATGTGTTTTTAGCCGCGGCAGGTGAAACCGCACTTTCTACGATTGGAAATATTTTAATTAAAATTGAAAAAGTAATTGACGAAGTCAAACCCGATTTATTTTTAGTTTTAGGCGATACGAATTCAGCATTATGCGCCATTGCTGCCAAAAGAAAAATAGTTCCCGTTTTTCATATGGAAGCAGGTAATCGATCTTTCGATGAACGCGTACCAGAAGAATTAAATCGTAAAATCGTTGACCATTTGGCAGACATTAATCTTCCTTATTCCACCATTTCTAGACAGTATCTATTGAACGAGGGATTACCCGCAGATCGAATTATCAAAACCGGTTCTCCAATGAAAGAAGTAATTGATAAAAATCTTAAGAAAATTCAATCTTCATCCATTATTAAAGAATTAAAAATCCAAAAAAATGCCTACTTTGTTGTCTCTGCACATCGTGAAGAAAATATAAATGAAGAACAACATTTCAAACATTTAATTGAAACGTTAAATATGCTTGCAAGCGATTACCAACAACCCGTCATCGTTTCCACACATCCTAGAACCAAGAAAATGGTAGATGCCAAAGCGGTGACTCTAAATCCGTTTGTTCGTTTGTTGAAACCTTTAAAATTTTCTGATTATGTCCATTTACAAATGCATGCAAGAATGGTTCTTTCCGATTCCGGAACGATCAACGAGGAGACTTCAATTTTAGGACTTCGAGCCCTTAATATCAGAGATGCTCATGAAAGACCGGAAGCGATGGAGGAGGCTACAACCCCCATGGTTGGCTTAAATCCCATCAAAGTCAAACAAGGGATTCAATTGATTGAATCAACCCTAGACCAAACCATTTTGCCAGTGTTGGATTACACCATACCCAATGTATCCACAAAAGTTGTCAGAATTTTATTATCGTATTTTAATTACCAAATTCCGAAGAAGTAAGATTGCTTTTTGAAATATAAAAGCGTAAGATAAAGGTACCCCCCTATAGGAGGGGTACTTATGCAAAAGCAACAATTTCAAATTGAAGGCATGACATGTGCGACTTGCCAAGTCACCGTGCAACGGGCTGTTGCCCAAATCCAAGGTGTTAAGCAAGTCAACGTCAATTTAATTACGCATGCAATGCAGGTCGAATTTGAACCTACCGTGAAAATTCAATCAATCATTAAAGAAGTAGAAGAAGCCGGATATGGTGCCAAAGTCATCGCCCAAGATCAACCCGAACAATTTCGTAAACAACAAAAGCTCACCCGCAGTGTGATCAAACGTCGTCTCATCATTTCTTTTTCTTTTTTAATCCCTCTTTTTTATATTTCCATGGGGATGCTATTGGGTCTTCCTCGATTTAACTTTTTAGACTTGACCTATGTTAATCTCTCATTTCAATGGTTCTTAACCATTCCCATTATCGTGGTGAATTATCGATATTTTTCAGTGGGCACCAAACGGTTACTAAAAGGTGATCCAAATATGGATACCTTGGTGGCGATTGGTACGGGTGCCGCGATTCTGTATGGATTTTATATTACCGTTATTTCATTTTATGGGGAGTTCATCCAGGATATGGACTTAAGCATGATCTGGATGGATCAGTTGTATTTAGAAACGGCTGCCACCATTCTTTCTTTAGTCACAATGGGTAAATATCTAGAAGAAATTTCTAAACAAAAAACTTTAGGGGCATTGGAAAAGTTAATTGATTTAAAACCAAAAAAGGCATGGAAAAAAACCAACGGTGAGCTAGTTGAAGTGTTAGTGAGTGAATTAAAAGTAAGTGATCTTGTGTTGATTAAACCTGGGGAATTCATTTCCGTTGATGGTGTAATTCGCAATGGCGATACGATGGTGGATCAAGCTGCTATCACTGGTGAATCGCTGCCAGTCCACAAGCAAGTAGGAGATTCGGTGATTGCTGCAACTCTCAACCAATTAGGGGCGATTGAAGTAGAAGTGAAATTATTAGGGGACGATACGACGATTGCCAAAATTATTCGCTTAGTGGAAGAAGCGAGTCAAACTAAAGCACCGCTTACTAAACTTGCGGATGAAATTTCACGTATTTTTGTACCCATCGTTTTATTTATCGCTTTTTCCGCTTGTATGATATGGATTATAGTTGGACAACCTTTAGAATTTGCAATTCAAATTATGATTGCCATTCTTGTCATTTCTTGCCCCTGCGCTTTAGGTTTAGCCACACCGGTGACGATGATGGTGGGTACAGGCAAAGGTGCAGAATTAGGCATCTTAATTAAATCGGCAGAAGCAATGGAAAAGTTACATACGATTGATACCGTGGTGATGGATAAGACCGGCACCATTACACAAGGTCGACCTGTGGTCGTGGATATTTTAAGTGCCACAGATTTGAATCTCGAAGTCATTAAACAAATCGCCGCATCGATTGAATATAACTCTGAGCATCCGTTAGCCAAAGCAATCGTGGACGCTTATCAAGGTCCACTTCTTAATGTTACTGATTTTGTCTATGTGCCTGGGATGGGTGTCCGTGGAAAAATCAATCAAGAAACGTATCGGCTTACAAAAATAACGCATGTCACTGAAACTTTATCTCACATACTCTCGTCAGGAAAAACCATCATTGAGTTAAATGGCTCTCAAGGATTGATAGCGCATTTTGTCATCGCAGATGCGGTCAAACCTTCTAGTATTGAAGCGATTCAAGCTTTGAAGAAACTAGGAAAAAAATTAGTGATGCTGACAGGTGATTTAAAACCTGTCGCTCAAAGTATTGCAAACGAAGTCGGTATCACTGAAGTGATCGCTGAAGTCTTGCCCCAAGATAAAGATGCAGTGATTGCCGATTTGCAAAAACAAGGTCGAAAGGTCGTGATGGTGGGGGATGGCATCAATGATGCCCCTTCGTTGATGAGAGCGGATGTTGGGATGGCAATTGGAGCCGGAACTGATATTGCCATTGAAGCGGCGGACATTGTCCTTTTACAATCGGATTTACGGCAAGTGGATTATGCGTTTGATCTTTCCAAGAGTGTGGTAAAAAACATGAAAACCAATCTATTTTGGGCTTTTTTCTACAATTTAATTGCGATTCCCTTGGCCGCTGGTATCTTATTTCCGGTCTTTGGTTGGTTATTATCTCCGATGATTGCGGCGCTTGCGATGGCATTTTCCTCAGTTTCGGTTGTCCTTAATGCACTTCGATTACGAAGCTTTAGGGCAAATATAGTAAGATAAGAAAGGAGCATCGAATATGGCACAAATCAAAACCTTAAAAGTTGGTGGCATGACTTGCATGCATTGCGCTGCAAAAGTCACCACGGCACTGAAGCAAGTTCCCGGTGTGAGTAACGTCAAAGTGAATCTCATGTCAGAAGAAGCAGAAGTGATGCTACAAGGTGCGGTCACAGACGATGCTTTTAAAAAAGCGGTTGTCGGTGCTGGTTACCAGTTTCTCGGCAGCAAATAGAAAGTAGGGTTCCGTATGGAACAACCTCACCTCTCCTTGCGAGCAGATCATTATCCTGCTTCGCCCATTCGTAAATTATTACCTTATGCCAAAGCTGCTGAAGCAGCAGGTCATAAGGTTTTTTATTTGAATATCGGTGAACCCGATTTACCAACGCCTAGTGTCTTTATTGAGGCGATGAGAAGATATCAAGCCCATCATATTGCTTATGCACCTTCTCAAGGTCATCCGACTTTACTGCAAGCGATTCAATCGTATTTTGCCAAAGATGGCTATCAATTTGATATCCAAGATTTGCAGGTGACCCAAGGCGCGACGGATGCCTTGTTATTTTCTTTTTATGTGATTTGTAACCCTGGTGATGAAATTCTAACGCCTGAACCTTTTTATCCCAATTACTTAGCGTTTACCAAACAACTGGATATCCAGCTTGTCGGTATTCCGACGTTTGCAGAAACTGGTTATGCCATTCCTGCCATCGACGTGATTGAAAAAAGAATCACCAAGAAAACCAAAGCGATTTTGATTGCCAATCCAAGTAATCCTTCTGGTCGAGTCTATCGTGATGATGAATTACAAAGACTGATTACCCTCGCAAAAAAATTTAATCTCTGGCTGATAGGAGATGAGTTATACCGTAAGTTAACGTTTGCCAAACACCAAGCAATATCCTTTGCCAATTATCAAGACATTGAAGATCGAACGATTATCGTTG
>VHBF01000006.1 GCA_016872075.1 Bacillota bacterium
TACGGTAAAGTGGGCAATTAAATTTGACCGTAAAAGGAAGTCTGGATTCCGATCAATAAAAGCAAGAATTGCTTTTTTATCAAAAGCTTCTTGTTCATTAAACGGCTGATATGCTTCAATTTGTTCTCTTAACATCTACCCCATTTTACTTGTTTAAACCAAAGAATAAAATATAATATTTGTGATGTTCCCAGAAATTAAAATTCCGTTTAAATTATTGGCAGGTACCGCTTTTGGTGGATTGGTCATTTTACTCTTAGCTGGTTCGTTCATGCCAATGTGGAATGGTCTTGTTTCAATCTATTTACATCCCTCTTTATTAATTACAGATTATTTGGCAATTGGTGGATTGCATGCGACTTTGGTCAATGTTTGGTTGGTGACGTGGAGCACCATTTTGTTATTGCATCAACTAAAAGTAAAATTTTCAGGAGTTGCTTTTGCTGGTGTTATTACCATCCTTGCCTTTTCTTTTTTTGGTAAAAATTTATTCAACATCATCCCAGTTTGGTTAGGTTTTTATCTTTATGCAAAACTTAAGGGCACAAGATTAAATCAATATACGGGAACCTTTTTATTCAGTACTGGCATTGCGCCTGTAACCAGTTTCATTATGTTTGGCATCCCTGGATTAGCGTTATGGGTTGCCGTCCCTTTAGGAATACTTGGTGGTTTAATTGCCGGGTGTTTAACACCGATGGTGGTCTCGATTGTCGGTAAATTCCATCAAGGATATAACCTTTATAACACCGGTTTTGGATTGGGCTTTATTGCGATGATTTTTACAGCGGTTTTAAAAGCTTTTCAAATCAACGTTTCCGTCCCCACGACATTAAGCTTTGCCTTTCACGATATTCTATTTTGGTTGATTGCGATTATTTCAATTAGTTTAATTGGATCGGCGTTCTTCATTCACCGCCAAGCTTATAAACCATGGTTAAGGCTCTTACAAAATCCAGGGAATTTACCTTCCGACTTTTATAAAGATTATGGTTTAGCTGCTACATTATTGAATGTAGGTAGTATTGGGTTTTTAAGTTTAATCTTGCTGATTATTTATAACATTCCACTCTCTGGCCCAATTGTGGCTAGCGTTTTTACTTTTATGGGCTTTGGCGCTTATGGTAAACATATTCGAAATAGTTTACCGGTTGTGATTGGCCTTGTGCTTGCTTCCTCGATTCAAGGTTTTAGTTTAACCTTACCTGGGCCTAGTATTGCGTTATTGTTTGTTACCGCTTTAGCGCCTGTGGGTGGTAAATTTGGTATCTTTTATGGTGTGTTAGCTGGGTTCGTGCATCTTCTTCTTGCGCCGCAAGCGTTTGCATTACAAGGTGGTTTTGATTTATATAACAACGGATTTACAGCTGGTTTAGTCGCCGGCGTCATCGTCGTTATTGCTCAACAATTCCCTATCCCTCCGATCAATCAATGGTTTAAGAAAACTGTAAAGCACTAATGAATGTGGATGCATCAGTTGCCCTTATTATTCCCGTATTTAGACCCAATCAAAATCTTTTAAACCTCGTACAAAAAGTTCAAAAAACATTTTCGGGTCCGATTATTATTGTGGATGACGGCAACGAAGATCAGACTATTTTTAAAGCTCTAAAAGACGTTGTTGTTTTACACCACAAAGAAAACCAAGGAAAAGGGGGGGCATTAAAAACTGCCTTTCGATATGTTCTCAAGAAATTAGATTCTGTATATGGCGTTGTCACTGCAGACGCGGATGGTCAACATCCATCAGAAGACATTATCAAAATGATTCATTTATTAGATCAAGAAAGTGATTCCTTTTATATTGGCACTAGAACATTTGGTCAAAGGACCCCTTTAAGAAATCGGTTGGGTAACTTAATTACGCGAAGAGTATTTGCTTGGGTAACCAAACAAAATATTATGGATACGCAAAATGGACTTCGCGGCATTCCTAAATGGTTGTTGACTAAACTAATTAAGATTCCGCAAAATCGATATGATTATGAAATGGCAATGTTGAAATTGATTGCTGATCAAGGCGTTCGCATAATTCAGGTTCCGGTCAAAACAATTTATGAACAAGAAGGGGCTGTAAGCTCATTTAAACCCTGGCGGGATTCTGTAAGGATTTATCGGATTCTTTTAAAATCATTGGTGCGGTTTTTAATGGTAGGGTTGGCGAGTTTTGTTATTGATTATGCTCTTTATTTATTCTTTTATCATTGGTTTGTCGGTTCGTGGAGAATTGTGTTGTCGGTCGTGTCTGCAAGAGTTTTATCCGGAACTTTTAATTATGCAATGAATCGTTTTTATAGCTTTGAATCCGATGTTCGATTTATTAAATCAAGTCTGCAATACCTCATTCTTTTCTTATTGATTATGTCACTTTCAGCTTTCTTCACAGATGCGTTAACTTATTTGGGATTAGTATCTTATCAGTTATCCAAAATTATTGTTGATGCAATTTTGTTTTTCGTCTCCTATCAAATTCAAAAAAAATACATCTTTAAAAAATGAAAAAACAAATACTGCAACGTCTCACCCTTGTTTACATTGTTGGATTAACGATCTCGAGTGGTTATTCATTACTAGATACCTTTGTTTTTAAAGTGGGTGGTACGAGCGGATCAAACATTTTAACCTCTTCTTCCGTTGATCAATCTTTTGATTCTATTGGCACAAGTATCGTTCCAACGTTTACAGAGTTTGGCTATTTTGATAGCAACATTACATTTGAAATCGATGTTATTCGACGATATGAGACCCAAGTCTATGTTGGTGTCCTAACAACTCAAAACCATCGTTTCATCAAATCCGCTTTTGGTTTTGATACTTATGGGAAAAACTACAAAGAAAAAACCTCTGTCATTGCCAATCGAAAAAACGCAATTTTCGCAATCAATGGAGACTATTATGGTTTTAGAGATATTGGTTTTGTAGTCCGAAATGGCATTGTATATCGCATTACACCAAGACCTCAAGAATATGATGATGCAATTGTCTTAAAAGATAACGGTGAAATGGCAACTTTCCCAGAAGCAGAAACCAATCTACAAACCTTAAATCAAATGCAACCTTGGCAAGTATGGTCTTTTGGTCCGGTTTTAATGAATGGTGGGAATGTCGTGGTGACGCCAACAACCAAAGTTCCTTACGAACTATCTAGCAACCCAAGAACGGCAATTGGCCAGATTTCTCAAGATCAATTTATGTTTGTCGTTTCTGATGGTCGTACGGATGAGAGTGCTGGTTTGTCGGTTTATGAATTGGCTTCAATCTTTGTTGAGTATGGTGCGACATTTGCTTATAACCTTGATGGAGGCGGTTCGGCAACCATGTGGTTTAATGGAAGAATTATCAATAAACCCGTGAATAGTGGTTCCACCATCTATGAGCGATCCATTAGTGATATTGTTTACATTGGCTATGAATTATAAATTAAGCATATTCATTGGTTATGTCTTATTAAGTATGATGTTAGGCCTCTTTTCAATGATCTATTTAAGTTTTGTACCAGGCGTATTTAATATTTGGATGGTGGGTGTTTTTTCTGTGCCGTTATTGGGGTGCGGTATTGAGATTTGGATACGTAAAAAAATTGAAGTTTCATTGGGTTGGACATTCTATCGACTTGGTTTATCAACCCTTGCAGTGCAATGGATTTTAAAAGGGATTTATGAAATCGCCTTAACGAGTTTTAGAGGGGAAATATATTTTTTAGTGACTGCTATTCTTCTTTTGGGATTAGGTTTGTTGATTCAAACTAAAGCATGATACGCCATTGATTGGCTTTCGCGTGTTTTAATAATTGTTTATCAGGGGTCACACAAATGGCTTCTTTCACTTTAGATAATAAGCCAATATCGGCAAAAGAATCCGAATAAGCTTTAGTTTTTTCCCAAAGGATGGTTTTAAAATAAGTAATTAAGGATGGCACTTTTAAATCAGCCGATAGAATATTGAGTGGTTGGTGGACTTTACCTTGTTGATTAAACAACGAAGTTCCAATAATGTGATCAAAACCAAGGTGGCGATATCGTTCAAGAAAGACATCAAAGTTCCCAGACACAAGGACTGTTGTATGACCATCTTGCTTATCCTTTTGGATTTGTTTAACAACCTTTTTATGGAGTTTGGTTTTTGATTTTTCAAAGAGGGTATCTAAGAATGTACTTAGTTGGTCAAGGGAAATTGAGCCGAATAGCTCCCCAACTTGTGCCATCGCCCAATATCTAAATTCATCCTTCTTAATACCAAAGATTTTTAGTTTTAAAAGTAAATATCGAATATATATTCTTGTTTTAATCTTCTTAAATAATTCGGGAGTAAGTTTGGCTGCTTCCCAGTGCTCTAAAATAAAAGGAACCGTTTGGGTTTGCAATAACGTTCCATCAAAATCATAGATGGCAAATTTCATTTGAAAGTATTATAACAAGTTTTGTCATTTATCAAATGCGTTTGCTTATAATTAAATAAAGAGGAAAATAAAATGAATAACCTAGTTAATAAAGTATTCGTTATTACGGGTGCGGGCAATGGAGTCGGACGGGCTCTAACATTGGAACTTCTTCAACAAGGAGCAAGAGTTGCTGCCTTAGATATTTCAGAAACGTCTCTTAAAGAAACGGAACGAGTGGCAAAGCCCAATCAAAAAAATCTTAAAACGTATGTTCTAGATATTACCAATGATGAAGAGGTTTCTAAAATACCTGACATTATTAGAAAAGACTTTGGTCAAATTGATGGATTGATCAATAATGCGGGTATTATTCAGCCGTTTGTGAAAGTTATGCAGTTGCAAAACAAAGATATTGACCGGGTGATGCGCGTCAACTTTTATGGAACGTTAAATATGTGCCGGGCATTCTTACCTAGCTTGGTATCGAGACCAGAGGCAAATTTGGTAAATATTTCAAGCATGGGTGGATTTACACCCGTCCCTGGACAAGCGGTCTATGGAGCGTCAAAAGCGGCAGTGAAATTACTTACCGAAGCATTATATGCGGAATTAAAAGGAACACCGGTCAGTGTTACCGTGGTTTTTCCAGGTGCCATTGGCACTAATATTACGAAGAATTCTGGCGTCGATATGAATATGTCAAAAGCGGATGCAGAAAAGATGGCAAAATCCCAAAAAACATTAAGTCCTGAAAAGGCAGCTAAGATGATTATCAATTTGGGTATCAAACAAAATCGCTATCGATTATTAGTAGGAAATGATGCTTCAATGCTAGATAAAATCAGTCGCTTATTTCCTAAATTTGCAACCAACATGATTGCAAAAGCGATGAAGAATTTACTGAAGTAAAAGTTAACGTTTTAAATATTCGCGATGGCCATTCACGATTGAGGTTAATACAAAGCGATGTTTTGAATTGGGAATGGTCGTTGTAAAATTTAAACTTTTTTCACGATGTTCATATCCTGTCATGAGTCGTTCATAGGTTGAAAAATCTGCTTTTCTTCTTTGGTTGACCAGACTTAAGAATACTTTTTTATCAATGACTTTATCGTATTGAGGTTGCATGTTTAAATAGAAAGTTTCTCCTGTTGCTCCTGATCCATACGAAAACATCCCAATCGTTTCATTCGCTAATGAATTAGGGTACGTCGTCAATAATGAGATAAGGGAAAGGTATAACGAGCCGTTATAAATATTACCGACATCCTTATTGAACGCTTTGGTTGCCATCAAAATTTCTGGTGATAAGGGAAGGTTTAATACTTCGGAGGCTTTGTCGCTCATCGTGGCAAACGGCATATGAAAACATACAAACTTTAAAGGTTTATCTGGTCTAACTTGTTTTAATAATTCTTTATAACTACGAATCGATAACTTACCGTCGACAATCGGGACTTGATTGTAGGAGGGTCGATAAAAATCTTTACTGTTTTCCACAATTGCTTTACCTTCTTCAATCACTGCAAGTCGTGGATTGACGCTGACAATCATTGCCACAGCTCCTGCACCTTGGGTCACTTCGCCGGGTGTATTTAATCCGTACCAAGCGACGTCGCTGGCAACCACAAGTGCTAATTTGTCTGGATGAAGGGTTACATAATCTTTAGCGAGGAGTAAGGCTCCGGTCGCAGCAAAACAAGCTTGTTTTACTTCTAAAACACGACAATGGGGATTCAATTGAAGTAAAGCATGTAAATAAACGCCGGCAGACTTAGAGTAATCAACACCAGATTCAGTTGCAAATAAAAGTAAACCAATGTTTTGTTCTCGACCTTTGACGATGTCATAAGCAGCTTCGGCGGCCATGGTAACGATATCTTCATAAGGATCGATTAATGACATTTTTTCTTGGCCAATTCCGACTGTATATTTTTCAACAGGAACTTGTCTAACCGCAGCCAGTTCAGCCAAATCTAAATAAACTTGAGGGGTGTAAAAATGAATTAAATCTATCCCAACTTTGATCATGTTTATTTTCTTTCTATCGTGGTGTGAGCCTTCATCAGTTCGTGAGGATTTGTTAAAGCTGCCAGTAATGATAATTCCCCTGCTAAAACAGTTGCCCCAACGAAATGGGCAAGAGTTTGACTTGAGGATTCACCCCGGCAACCCATTGCTTCTAATCTTTCTTGTACATAAGATTCGCTTTTTCCATTTCCTACTGTGCCCACGATGATATTGGGAATGGTGGTGGAAAAATATAAATGTCCTTCTCTTATTTCCGCGTAGGTAATGCCTTGAGAACCTTCAACAATATTCGCGGCGTCTTGCCCTGTTGCTAAATAGATTGCAAGCAACATATTGGCATAATGAGCGTTTGCACTGTTGACTGATCCCGCCATGATTGAACCTAATAAATTTTTCTTAATGTTCAAATCAACGATTTTTTCTGGTGTGGTTTTTAACACCTCTTCAACAACGGTACGAGGAATGGTGATTTCGGTAATCACATGTTTTCCTCTGCCTCTAACGCCATTAATCACACTAACTTTTTTATCAACACACATATTGCCGGAAACAGAAACATATTGAGCAGTTTTAAATTCTTTGAGAACAAAATCACCGATACCATCTGCAATCAAAGTCACCATATTATGACCACTGGCATTGTCAGAAAAGATTGCTATTCTTAGGTAAACTAAATTTGCGACTTGGTAAACATCAATCGTTTGTAATTGAGCAAATCGACTTAATTTTGTCACCACTTCTTTTTGGATTTTTGTGAGATTGGTTTTGACAAATTTACCAATTGCCGAGGCTTCTGAAGCGTTTTTTGCTTCTAAGGTAATCGATCGCGTCATGGAATCACTCAAGAGTGTAGATTGAACACCGCCTGCATTCGCAATCGCTTTACTACCACGAGCAACCGAGAAAAATAAAGTGGTTTCTAAAGTTGCTAAAGGTACTTGTGCTGGCGCAATCTTTTGAACCTTACCTAGGGTTGTAACTGAAGCAAATTGTATCGGACCAACCCATCGAGTTGGAATTGGCGTTATCATGTTTTTTAAATCATTCATACTTTAATTTTATGATACTTTACACCCAAAAACCTATACAATACTTTTAATCAAAAAAATGATGACCTATTTGCAATAGTTCTTGATCGTGACCCAACTTAGAAACGAGAATTAGTCCTTTTGGTTTTCCCTTTAAATATCCCATTGGTAAGCATAAAGATGGATTGCCATAGATTGGGGCAAATCCTAACCAAGTGGGAGTGATTAAAACATCGAGTTGTTTTTGAATAAGAATCTCTTCAAATTGCTTGGCTTCTTGACGTAGAGAACGTAATAAATATTGATATGTAGCATCTAATGAATCGGGCATTTGTTCACTGGCAAGTAAGGTGGCTTGCCCGTAGCGCAAACACCGATCTGAATACTGAAGATTAAATTCAATAATATCTTTGAGAGTTTTGGGCAAATGTGGTTGCTGGTGTTCTTTTAAAAATTGGTTCAGCGAAACTTTAAATTCTCTCATAAGGGTTGGGTAGTTATCCAAAGGAGGGAGGATGGTGGTAATATCAATCACTTCATGGCCTAAAGACAACCACTTCTTCTTGGTGCGATTGATAATCTCAAGATCATTAGCATCATAGGGTTGATTAGAAAAATGGACATAACCAATTCTTTTTTTGCCTAAGGGTTGCGATAGTCCTTCTACAAAACTATCAGGTCTTACCATGGATTGCGTTTTAGGATTGTGAGGGTCTACAAAAGCGATGACATCCATGACCGCAGCACAATCATAGACTGATGTCGCCATTGGCCCTGCGACATCTTGCGTTGGGGCGATAGGAATAATACCAGTTTGAGAGACCATGCCTAGACTTGGTTTAAAAGAAACAATTTGGGTTTGAAATGCTGGCGCCATTAAGGAACCATTGGTTTCTGTACCAATGGCAACGGGGACAATCCCGAGTGCGACAGCAACCGCACTGCCGGTGCTAGATCCGTAAGGATCGATGGACTCATCCGTTGGATGTTTTACTTGACCATACATCGATCCATAGCCTGAAGGCATCTTTTCATCACCCATAAAATAAGCAAACTCAGATAAATTCGCTTTGCCAAGAATCACGGCACCTGATGAAAGTAATGCATCTACAATTGGCGCGTTCCTTTTTGGAATAAAATCTTTGAGTGCATAACTATTCGCAGTGGTTGGGGTGCCATCTGCATACATAATGTTATCTTTAATGAGAATTGGAACGCCATGTAAAAGTCCTTTTGATTTACCTTTTATCCTCTCTGAATCAGCTTGTTTAGCTAGTTTTTTTGCAAGAGGAGAAATTACCGCAACAGCATTCTTTTCTTTGGTAGATTGATAGCGTTGTATCGCTTGGTTAAGTGCGGAAATGCTGTTAGTTTTACCTTGATAAAATTGTTGTTGTGTTATCTTTAATTTCATTGGTTTTATCTTATCACGAATCTTAAGATTTAACTTTTTACCTTCGTGGTAAAATAACCTTAAAGAATGAGGTGAGATTCTTTGGAAAAAGAATTAATAGCCATGTTGTTAGCGGGTGGAAAAGGAACACGCCTTGAAACCCTAACGAAGAAAATTGCTAAACCCGCTGTGAACTTTGGGGGAAAATATCGTATTATCGATTTTCCACTTTCCAATTGTGCCAATAGCAGCATTGATACAGTAGGAGTTCTAACCCAATATGAATCGATTCTGCTCAACACCTACATTGGTAACGGCGAAAAATGGGGTCTTAACGGCATCCATTCCTTAACAGCGACCTTACCGCCCAGACAAACCGAAGAAGGTAATGTTTGGTATAAAGGTACAGCAGACGCCATTTATCAAAATATTGATTTTTTAGACAATCTAAAACCAACCTATGTTCTGATTCTTTCTGGCGATCACATTTATAGAATGAATTATCGAACCATGTTAGATGCTCACAAACAAAGTAATGCGGATTTAACAGTAGCGGTCATTGATGTCGATAAAAAAGAAGCATCTCGCTTCGGCATCATGTCGATTGACAAAGATAATCTCGTGACCCAGTTTGAAGAGAAGCCAACGCAACCAAAGTCGACCCTTGCGTCTATGGGTATATATATTTTTAATTACAAAGAACTTAGACAAGCATTAATGACGGACGCAAAAGACGAAACATCCGAACATGATTTTGGAAAAAATATTATTCCCACTTTGTTGAAACAAAAGAAACGCTTATTGGCTTTCCCTTTCAAGGGCTATTGGCGTGATGTGGGGACGATTGAATCGTTATGGGAAGCGAACATGGATTTACTAGACAATGAAGATGCTAAACGTTTACTATTGAATGATGATTTAAAACTTTTCACCGAAGATACTAGGAGTCTTCCTCAATATCTAGGTGAGAAAGCCAAAGTTAAAAATGCTTTAGTCAATCAAGGTGCAGTTATTTTTGGTGCCGTTGATCATAGTGTTATTTTCCATGATGTCACCATCGAGGAAGGGGCTTCAGTCATTGATTCTGTGATTATGCCAGGCGTCACGGTTAAGACTGGCACCACACTAAAAAGAGTGATTGTTTCACCCAATATCAAAGTAGAAACATCGATTAATGGAGGGACCAACATTGTGTTGGTGAGTAAGTAGTGATGGCAAAAATCATGGGGTTTTGCAATCTTCACGGCAATAAAAGCTTAGGACCTCTTACTGAAAATCGTCCGTTAGGTTCAACTAGCTTTCTCGGTCGATATGCGTTGATGGATTTTACTTTATCTAATTTCTCAAACTCTGGGATTGATAAAGTGGGCATCTTAATTGAAACCCAACCTCGTTCGATTATGAAACATTTGGGATCGACCAATGTGTTTAACAACAATACCAAACTAGGTTTTGAACAGGTCTTATACAACGAAAAACATTTTACAAACAATCTAAAGGCCAATGATTGGTTGATTCTTGATCATCGACCTGATGTGATTGTAATCGCGCCAAGCGACTTGCTTTACACAATGGATTTTCGTCCTGCGATTAAACAACACTTAGACAATAAAGAAAAGTTAACATTGGTTTATACGCGGACCAAAAAAGGAAAAAAACAATTTTTAAATTCCGATGTCCTAACCCTCAAAGACGGTCGGGTGATTAATCTTGTTCAGAACCAAGGCACCAAAGATGAAATTGACATCAGTGTTGACACTTTTATTTTCTCAAAAGACTATTTGATGACCTTACTTGAATTAGGGCCGCAAGTATCTGCCACTTTTGGCATCAAAGAGTTGATTCGATATGTATTGGTTCAAGATGGACTATCCTTTGGTACCTTTAAACTCAATGGATATTTAAGAGCTTTTGATAGTCTTGAAGCTTACTTTGAAAACTCCATGGAGTTTTTAGATTTTGATTTTCGTAATAAAGTGTTTCTTGAGGATTGGCCGATTTATACTGTCTCAAACAATACCCCTCCAGCACGATATGGTTCAAATGCAGTCATCAAAAACAGCATGATTGCCAACGGTGCAAAAATAAACGGCACCGTGATCAACTCAATCATTTCGCGCAATGTTGTCATTGAAGAGGGTGCACGTATTGAAAATGCAATCATCTTTACTGACTCCAAGGTTGGTAAAGATGTCGTTGTTCAAGGTGTCATTATTGATAAATATGTCAAAATCGAAAAAACAAAAATCCTTGCAGGTAAAGAATCCGTTCTTTATATTAAACAGGGAGAAAAACTTTAATGAAGATTTTAATGGTCGCTTCAGAAGCTAACCCGTTTATCAAGGTTGGTGGATTGGGTGATGTCGTTTATAGTCTTGCGAAGGCATTGGTAAAACAAGGCCAAGAAGTGGCGATTGTCATTCCTTTTTATAAAAGTCTTCGTTATCAATCTAAACATGCAATTCAATTTATTGGGCACCTTGATGTTTTTTTATCTTGGAGAAAACACACCGTGAGTTTACTTACAACGAAGGTTGATGGTGTGACTTACTATTTCACGGATGCTGCCTATTATTTTGATCGAGATGGCGTTTATGGTTACCCAGATGAACACGAACGTTGGGCCGCATTTGTTCATGCGGTACGCCATATGATGCCTGTGGTAGGTTTTCAACCTGATGTTGTCCATCTTCACGATTGGCCTACCGGGATGCTACCGGTTTTAATACGCGAACTCGATCAAAAGAATACTTTTTATCAAAAGATGAAGTTTGTGATGACGATCCATAGCCCTGCTTTTCACGGAGAATTTCCACCCCATCTTATTCAAGATTTTTACGGACTTGGAAACCATTTATATGATGATGGCGCACTGCGCTTTCAAGATCAGGCTTCAACATTAAAAGCGGGTTTGGTTTACTCAGACCGGATCACAACCGTTTCACCAAGTCACGCTGAAGAATTATTAACGAGTGAAGGTAGTTTTGGACTGGATCCTATTCTGCACTTATATCGTGATAAATTTGTTGGTATTTTAAATGGGATTGATACGGATGAATGGCACCCAACCAAAGACCCTCACTTAGTCACTCCTATCCAAAAACTTACCTTACAAACTAATAAGGATAAAAACAAAGAACAATTATTTAACATGTTTGATTTAGAACATCCACAGTATCCTCTTTTTGGATTAGTCAGTCGTTTAACGTTTCAAAAAGGCATACAACTGATCCTAGATAATCTCGATCATTTTGTCCATCTTGGTGCCAAGTTTATTTTTCTCGGTGCCGGAGAAATGGATTTAGAACACCGCTTAAAAGCTTTTGAAGCGAAATACCCAAAAGCAGTGCGTGTCATTCTTGGTTATAACAACCCTGTTGCCCATCAAATATATGCCAGTAGCGATTTCTTTTTAATGCCTTCTCTATTTGAACCATGTGGTATTTCACAAATGATCGCCATGCGTTATGGCACCTTACCGATTGTACGAGAAACAGGCGGCTTAAAAGATACAGTAAAAAGTTATGCAATTTACGGTGAAAAAGCAACCGGTTTTAGTTTTTTACACTACACGGGTGATTCTTTAGGTTGGGCGATGCAACAAGCGATGAGTTTATTTGAACAAAAACCCTTGCTCAAAAAACTACAATTAAATGCTTACGAAACAAATCATGATTGGGAAAAAGCTAGTCAACTTTATTTAAAACTATTTACGAGTATTCAATAATCTTAAGGCTTTAGGATAATGATTTTTAATTCTTCCTTGTGAGGCTTTTCCCCAACCAAGTGGAAGCCCATCGACAGATATTAAAATCCATCCTTTCTCAATGTCTGCAAGGATTTCTTCACCTTGTAAATAACGATTTAATCTTGAATCATCTAATGTAAGGTTAAGATTTTGCTTTACATCTTGGATACGAAGGTTATGCGCCAAGTGATGAGAAGGATAAAAAATATTTTTTTCAATATCACCAACATAAACGCCTGCCCGTAACGTGTGTAAAGCTGAGTGATATTGATAAGAAATGGGAATCTGAAATAATCTTTCATCGAGAGCAAAATTGGGTTGAAAGTCTTGATTACTAAGCGTTTCTTCAGCAAAACGAATCCAAGCTGGAGGCATTGGATTTTTCATTCGGTGTGTAAATTTGATTGGTTTGGAGGGGGCACCTTGATGTTGTAAAACCACAACATAATGACCTTCGCCTCTAATCAGGTGTGGCCATAATTTAACACCTACCCCTTGTGTGGTCTTTGCATCAAATTGATGATGGAGATGATGGTTGATGAGTCTGAATGCTGGATGCGTCTCTAAAAACTTTCTAATGAGTAACTCATTCTCCTCGGGAGCAAAGGTACACGTAGAATAGACAATCCTACCACCTGGTTTTAATAATTTAACTGCATCTTCTAATAAGTATGCTTGTCTAGTAGCGCAAGTTTGTACATGTTCAACTGACCAAGCACTCACGGCAGCGGGATCTTTACGAAACATCCCTTCGCCACTGCAAGGTGCATCAACAAGAATCTTGTCAAAAAAGTGAGGAAATAAAGTGGGTAAGTGGTGCGGATCATGTTGGGTAACAATTGCTTGGGAAAGTCCAAGTCTTTCGATATTAAACATTAAAGTTTGGGCTCTTCTTGCATCAATATCGTTGGCAATTAAAAAACCTTGAGGTCCTAATCGACTAGCAATATCGGTATATTTACTTCCTGGTGCAGCAGCAATATCTAACACCAGATCATTGGGTTGAATATCAAGCATAGGAACGACTGCCATTGCCGATGCTTCTTGAAAGTAAAAAGCACCCGCGTGGTGATAAGGATGCTGACCGTTAATCACAGCATCATCAATGTAAAAACCACTTTCATGCCACGGTACTTGTTTAAGAGACAGCGATTGAAATAAAGGTGAGAAGGCTTTGTGAATGCGAATAGCATGAATCGGCTTTTGATTCATGGCAGCAACAAATAACGGAAGGTTATGTTGGCCTAATTGATGCTCAATCCGTTCAATAAATAGTTTGGGAAGATTCATTAAGACTCAAACTTTACCACTAAATCGATTTTTGCAACTTTACTGATAGTTTCATGAATCGAGCAATATTTTGCGCCTAATTCTGCAGATTCTTTGAGTTGTTCTTGATTAGAACCTCCGCGAATCGTAAATTCTATTTTTAAGTATTCTAATGTTGCAGGAATGGTGTCACGTTTGATACCACTCACTTCTAGGGATGCATCTTTAAAGGTAAGCCGCTTCTTGGTTGTAATACTTAAGAAGGTTGAATAAAAGCAGGAACCAACCGCGCCATATAATAAGTGGTAAGGTGCCATGCCATCTGGTTGTTGTCCTAATACAACCCGCCCAGAAGGCGAAGACATGGACCCCACA
>VHBF01000007.1 GCA_016872075.1 Bacillota bacterium
TTTAGAGGTTGTGATTAAAAATTGAAACGGACTTCCAGTCCCATAATTTAATAATAAAAAGTCTTGATTAGTGAGTGCATTAACTATCATCGCAACCAATGCAAAACCACCAGTGAATAAAAGCGCCTTGGGAATATCTTTTATCGTGGGTTTATAGTAACCGAGTTTGATTAATGCTAAAGGTGTGGCAATCATCAAGCCATGAAAAACAAAACTGGGGATTTCAACCAAGTTATGTTCAAGGGGAAACCAAAAAAGTTCTGCACCAAGAATATTGGTTGGAATCAATAAGGCAATGAAACCGGCAAGCATCACCGTTGAAAACGCAGCAGGCATGAGCCACTTTTTTAACACACCATTGTTTTGATCAAATGATAAGGCGGGATATAAATACAACGGAACAGAACAAAGATTAAGTGACAATTGATAAATAGCAAGCGAGCTATCTCGAATGATTAACAAGATTAAACGAATAAATTCAATCGTTAAAAAGAGAATGGTGAAAATAATTAAATATTTTTTTTGAGTTTTTACATCGCTATTTTTCTTGATGAACCACAAAAAAATAATAACAATGATAAATAATAATCCCGTTCCAAACAAATGTTTTTCTCCAAAAACTTGTGCCAACATGATGTTTACCTTTTCTTATTGCAATTAAAATTGAAGTAACGGTATTAGTGTATTAAAAAATGATTGAAACAGCAATGAACTTTTGATTGTGATTTGATTGACTTATAAAATAAAGAACGTAAAATTTTATTGAACACACTTATAGAAATGTAAGGTCGTTGGAACTATTAGGGTCTAAAGGAACCTTCCTATGACAGCCAGAGCAATGGTTTGTCATTATTTTTACTTGATAAACCACAACAAGTAATCTTAATAGGAGGTTTATTATGTCAACAGTATTAATAATCGGTAGTGGCGGTGTTGCTTCTGTTGGTGCACAAAAATGTGCTCAAAATAACGAAGTTTTTAAAACTATTATTGTTGCAAGTAGAACCAAATCTAAATGTGAGGCGATTGTTCAACGTCTCAAAAAATATCCAGTTATTTCCATTGCCGAACAAGTGGACGCTGAAGTAAAAGAAAATGTGGTGGCATTGATTAAAAAATATAAACCAGCGATTGTGATGAATTTAGCTTTGCCTTATCAAAATATTCCGATCATGGAAGCGTGTATTGAAACGAAAACGCATTATTTAGATACCGCCGCTGCGGAAGTTAGAGAAAAAGCAGGGTTTGAATACAGCACCCAATGGGTTTATCACGATCGCTTTAAAAAAGCTGGCGTGATGGCTTTACTTGGTAGTGGCTTTGATCCTGGTGTCACCAGTGTTTTTTGCATGTATGGTAAAAAACATTATTTTGATACGATTGACTACATCGATATTTTAGATGCCAATGGTGGGGATCATGGTTATCCTTTTGCCACCAACTTTAATCCTGAAATTAATATTCGCGAAATCACCATGCCAGGTCGTTATTATGAACAAGGTCAATGGAAAGAAATTCCAGCCTTAACTGTGAAAGAAACTTATCAACTGGATGAAATTGGACCAAAAGACATGTATCTGATGTATCACGAAGAATTGGAATCGATTGTCAAATTCATTCCTGAAGTTAAAAGAGCTCGTTTCTATATGAGTTTTTCAGAAAAGTATTTAACTCACCTTCGCGTCTTAGTTAACATTGGCATGACGTCTGTAAAACCGATCATGTATGAAGGTGAACCCATCGTTCCACTTCAATTTTTAAAAGCAGTCTTACCTGATCCCTCCTCATTAGGACCTCGCACAAAAGGAAAAACTAATATTGGTGTTATTTTACAAGGTCATAAAAATGGTAAACCAGTTCAATACCGTGTCTTCAATGTATCGGATCATGAAAAAGCTTACGCCGAAGTGGGTTCGCAAGCGATAAGCTATACCACTGGTGTTCCTGCGATGATTGGTGCAGCTTTAATCTTGACCAAACAATGGTCGGGTCAAGGCGTATTCAACATGGAACAATTTAACCCAGATCCTTACATGGAATTATTGAATAAATGGGGATTACCTTGGAAAGAAACTTTTAAGCCTGTTCTTATCAAGTAAAGGATCATGCATATGAAACTTACCCCAGGGTTACCTACGCCTTATTACTTGATTGATGAAAACTTAATCCTAAAAAACCTACAAATCATCAAAAAAGTTAAGGATTTAAGTGGATGCAAAGTCCTGCTTGCTCAAAAAGCATTTTCTAGTTTTTACTTTTATCCGTTATTGAGTCAATACTTAGATGGCACTGCTTCGAGTGGGCTTTTTGAAGCGCGCTTGGCTCACGAACACTTTGGCAAAGAAGTGCATGTATTTACGCCTGGGTTCAAAGAAGAAGAATTTAATGATGTATTAAAATACAGCGATCATCTTGTTTTCAATTCTAATTCTCAATTAATCCGATTTAAGGAACGGGCTTTAAAAGCGAAAAAAACAATTGGCATTCGCATCAATCCAGAAGTATCAACGCAAACAGGTAACACGATGTACGATCCTTGCTCTCCAACTTCGAGAATGGGTATCAAAATTCAAGATATCGATCCAAAAGTTTTAGATGGTGTTTCCGGTTTTCATTTTCATACGCTTTGCCAACAAAATGCCGATGCTTTAGAAACCACACTCAAAGAGGTTGAAAAAAAGTTTGGCAAATATTTTTCGAAATTAAAATGGATTAACTTTGGTGGCGGCCATCATTTAACCAGAGCAAATTATGATATTCCTAAACTGGTAAAGCTTATTCGTTATTTCAAAGACAAATATCAAATGGATGTATATTTGGAACCTGGTGAGGCGGTTGTTTTAAATGCAGGTTTCTTGGTCAGTAAAGTGCTTGATGTAACGAAGAATGATGTGGAAATTGCCATCCTAGATGCTTCTGCTACTTGCCACATGCCAGATGTTCTCGAAGCTAAATTTATTCCTCCGGTCACGACCGCTGATCCAAAAGGGTCCCACATCATTCGCTTATCGGGCGCCACTTGCCTCACAGGCGATGACATTGGTATTTATCGTTTTGCAAACCCATTAAAAGTTGGCGATTCGATTGTCTTTGAGGACATGGCGTTATACACGATTGTTAAAAATAACACTTTTAATGGCATTCCTTTGCCAAGTATTTATGCAAGAAAGTTGGACGGTAAGGACGTCTTAGTCAGAGCGTTTGACTATGGTCACTTCAAAGGAAAATTATCTTAGGTTATGAAAGCAATTGTCGCCAAATTTGGCGGGACATCGATGGCATCTGCCACCACGATTAAACAAGTCGCAAAGATTATCAAGCAAGATCCTTTACGAAAATTTATTGTCGTCTCGGCTCCTGGAAAACGCGACGATAAGGACATTAAAGTAACGGATTTACTGTATCAAGTAGCCAAAGATATTCAACAAGGTAAAGACCCGGTCGCCTTTAAAACCATTCGTGAACGATTTGTAGAGATTACGGAAGAATTAAAGTTAGATTTGCCAATCAAATCCATATTGCAAGATATCCTGCAAAAAATGAAGATATCAAAATCGCTACCTTATATTGTTTCTCGTGGCGAGTATTTATCCGCCTTAATTCTATCTAACTACCTTGATTTTGCTTTCCTTGATGCTGCCGATGTGGTGCGTTTTAAAGGTAATCAATTAAACCGTTCCAAAACAAGGAATGATGCTGGATTACTGTTAAAAAAACACCCCTACGTTGTGGTGGGTGGTTTTTATGGGAGTGATGAGCACGACCAAATCCAAATCTTACCGCGTGGTGGTTCGGACATTAGTGGCGCACTCATTGCCGATGCGGTCAATGCCAAGCTTTATGAAAACTGGACCGACGTAGATGGTTTTCTTACTTGTGATCCTCGTATTGTTGAAAAACCTCAACGGATTGAATCCCTAACCTATCGAGAATTAAGAGTTTTGTCATTTATGGGGGCAAGCGTGATTCAAGCGGAAACCATGTTTCCTTTAATCAAAAAAGGCATCCCTACCCAAATTAAAAACACCTTTAATCCGACAGGTGAGGGGACGATGATTTTTAGTAAACTTCCACCTGATCGTTACCAATCCACCATTACAGGTATTACCGGTGTTAAGGGGTTTAATCTCGTGGTCGTTGAAAAGGAAATGATGTCTGAGACACTGGGATTTGATCGTAAAATTCTCAGGATATGTGAGAAACTTGGAATCAATGTTGAACACTTCCCTTCTGGCACGGATACGTTCTCCATGATGATTGAATCTAAGTATTTGCAAGAGGGCAAAAAAGAAGCCTTGATTGCTAAACTCAAAAAAGACTTAAGACCTGATGTCGTGGAAGTAACAGAGGGTATCTCATTAATTTATGTAGTCGGACGGAACCTATTACAAAACAAAATGAATGTCTTGAAGGTGTTCTCCGCCTTAGTCAACGGTAACGTGAACCTGAAAATGATTGATTATGGTAGTAATGGTTTACACTTGGTAATCGGTGTTGAAGATATCGACTATAAGTTTGCAATTAATGCTTTATACAACGAATTCGTATTAGGAGGAACCACAAAATGAAAGCAATCTCATTGGCAATCGTCGGTGCAACTGGTGTTGTTGGGAGAAAATTTTTAGAGGTTTTAGAGGAACGAAAAATCAAGGTTCGTACTTTAGTCCTGTTTGCTTCCGAACGTAGTCAAGGGATAATGATTCCTTTCCAAGGAAAAAACTATCCTGTCCTAACCTTAAATGAAACTAATGTCAAAAATAATCCTGTTGAATATGCATTATTTAGTGCGGGTAGTGATGTATCGTTACAAAATGCACCACTATTTGCTAAGCAAAAAACCCTAGTGATTGATAATTCAGCAGCTTGGAGAATGGATCCAAATGTGCCGCTTGTGGTTCCAGAAGTCAATCCTCAAGATGCCTTTAAACATCAATATATCATTGCCAATCCTAATTGTTCGACCATTCAGGCTGTTGTCGTGATGAAACCACTTCACGATGCTTTTAAACTTAAACGCATGGTGATTGCAACCTATCAAGCAGTCAGTGGTGCTGGTAGTAAAGGCATGCATGATTTAGCAGAGAAACTTCCAACCGGAAAAACCACAAAATTCCCTTATCAAATTTATGAGAATGTGATTCCTCATATTGATATCTTTATGGAAAATGGCAACACAAAAGAAGAAGAAAAGATTATCAAGGAATCCCGTAAAATCATGGGATTACCTCAACTTAAAATTAGTAGCAGTGCGGTTCGAGTTCCGGTGAAAAATGCGCATAGTGAAGTCATCAATCTCGAGTTTGAAAAACCTTTTGAATTACCAAAGATTTATGCACTACTTTCTAAAGCTCCCGGAGTTGTTGTCTACGACAAACCAGATAAGAAAGAATATCCGATGCCTTTATTGGTGGATGGAAAAGATGACGTTTACGTCGGCCGAATTAGACGCGATGAATCGATTAAAAATGGTTTAAATATGTTTGTGGTTGGAGATAATTTAAGGAAGGGTGCCGCGACCAACGCGGTGCAAATTCTCCAACTTTTTACCAAATAAACTTATGAACATTCTCATTTATGTTGCCATTTTTTTAGCGAAGATGACCGAAGTCAGTATTGGCGTATTTCGTTTGCTATTAATGACTAAAGGTTTTCGAAAACAAGCCTCTCTAATTGTCTTCTTTGAACAAATGATCTGGGTGGTAAATGTCTCGTTGGTTGTGACTCGAATTACTGAAGACCCCATTCGTGTATTAGCCTATGCTAGCGGGTTTGCCTTTGGTTTATATTTTGGTTCATGGTTAGAAGGTCGTGTAGGTTTAGGCAATATTAAGGCAGAAATTATTGCTGAAAAAGATGAAGCCATCGCCTTCGCAGAAGAACTTCGGGCTAATGGTTTCGCTGCGACCATACTTGAATCAGTAGGTAAGGCAAATCATCGAAATGCGATGATTATTTCCTATATACCACGCAAGAAAAGAAAATTGGTTGCCAATTTGGCAACTAATTATCCCAAGGCCGTTGTGACCTTTTTAGATGTTAGACCCGTTCAGGGTGGTTTTGGTACTGCTAAAAAGCGCTAATTACCCTCTAGTTGATTTTAAAGCATTTCCCCACAATTCAACTTGATCAAATAATTTATTTAACAATCCTACTTGATAATTGGCAGGCTTAAAATCTTCTGTTTGACTCATTTCTGAGTTTAAATTAAACAGGACATGTTGTTGGACATCTGCCACACCTAACGCCCCTAAGATCGTTCTTAAGTGTTCTGCGGCTCTGGCTCCACCCGCAAAACCATAACTGACAATTCCCGCAGGTTTATTAATCCAGGTCGGTATTCCAGCAAGATCGAGTGCATTCTTAAGAGAACCCGTGACCGAGTGATTATATTCAGCGGCAATAAACACATAACCATCGAGGCTATTAATCTTATCATTCCACTTTTGAATGGCTTCTTTTGCATCTTTTTCACCCAGCAATGACAGTGAATAATCCGCGATGTTAATGAGTTCATAATTCGCTTTTCGCACCTTACTTTGATTGAAAACCAACTTACCAATGCTTTGACCCACATTACCTACACGCGTCGACCCAACAATAATTCCTAATTTCATACCTTCTTTTTACCCCTCCTATAGGGGGGTACTGTTATCATATCTTTATTTCTAATCTATAGGCAACTGATATGCATCAAGAATTAAATAGATTTACGGATTAACTTTTATTGATCTGTATCAAAAAATCTAAATGCATATGGTTTGACATTTTAATACCCACGTGGGTATATTATCGATAATGAAATGTAATACTGAATTATTGCATCGTATGAAACGACTTCATGGCCAAATGAACGGTATTTTAAACATGATGGAAAAACAGGATTCTTGCCAAGATTTAGTGACGCAACTTAAAGCCATTCGCGTTAATTTAGACAAAACCATTTCTCTTGTGACAACGGAAAATCTTCAACAGATTATGTTAGATAATCCGGAAAATAAAAAAGCCATTCGCGATGCAATGGATTTAATCGTTAAGAGTCGATAACCATGTTTGATATTCAAATTCAACAACGCCCGATTCCTTCGATATTTGAGACAACAGATTTGTGGGATTTATTGGTGATTGGTGGTGGTCCTGCTGGTTTGAACGCTGCCCTTTATGCCCAACGGAAGGGTTTAAAGGTTGGTGTCATTGCAAAAGAAATTGGCGGACAACTCCACAATACCTCTACCGTTGATAACTATTTAGGCATTCCGATGATTGAAGGCAAAGACTTATCTAGTGCTTTTCTCAAACATTTAGAAGGATTAAATGTGCCTTTATATTTAGATTATTGGGTTGCAAGTATCCAAAAAAGTAACGGGTTGTTTTTTGTCACCATGGATCATGGCGCTGTTTTAAAGAGTAAAACCATTCTTTTCGCCACCGGCGGTCAACCCAAAAAACTTAATATTCCTGGAGAAGCAACCTTTGCAAATAAAGGCGTTTCTTATTGCACGACCTGTGACGCACCATTCTTTAAAGGAAAGAATGTGATTGTTGCTGGGGGAGGCAATAGTGCCGCAGAAGCGGTCATTGATCTAGCTGCCTGGGCCAAGCATATTACCGTCATTCATCGCAGTCAATGGCGAGCAGATCAAATCATATTGGAAAAATTTAAATCGATTTCTAACTTGACCATCTACCTAGAAACGCAATTGCTTTCCATCGAGGGTAAAGAAACGATGCAAGGGGTTTGGGTCTTAGATAAAACCACACAATCTAAACGATATCTAAAAGCAGATGGTTTGTTCATTCAAATAGGTTTAATCGCTAATTCATCACTAATCCAGTCTTTATCCAAAACCAATGAAAAAGGTGAGGTATGGGTTGATGAATCATTTATGACTTCCATGCCGGGTTTATTTGCCGCGGGTGATGTGACTCAGCACCCATTCAAACAAATTGTCATTGCGGTAGGCGACGGCGCGAAAGCCGCACTAGCAATTCAACAATATTTAATCCATCATTCCTAAGGAGGTATTTATGGAAAAATTTTTCAATGACGATATTCGCAAACAAATAACGCAAATACTAGAACAAATGGTGAGGCCGATTACCATTAAACTTTTTGTTGATGAAAAAGGGTGCCAAACGTGCAATGAAACCAAGCAATTATTAACCGAATTCAAGGAAACAAGCAAAAAAATAAGTCTTGAGATTTTAGATAAAAATCAAAACCCAAAAGAAGCAGAAAAGTATGGTATTACTTTGCTTCCTAGTTTTGTGGTGCTCAATGATTTAGGTGAATACAAGGGTGTGAAGTTTAATGGGATTCCAGCAGGCCATGAAATCAATTCATTTATTAGCGCTTTAATTGAAATGTCAGGCCATCCGTTAAAAATCCCACAAGTGGCCCTTGATCGCATTGCGAAAATTAACAAACCAGTCAATATTAAAGTATTTGTGACCTTGAGTTGCCCCCATTGCCCTGGGGCGGTTCAAAACGCCCATCGTTTAGCGATGCTGAATCCAAATATTAAAGCAGAAATGATTGAAGCGAATACTTTCCCAGGCATTTCCCAACAATATAACGTATCCGGCGTTCCAAAAATTATTATCAACGAAAAATATGAATTACTTGGTAACCAACCTTTAGAAGCTTTCTTAAATGAAATCGAAAAATCATTAAGAGCCTAGTTTAATTGAATAAAAAAGCGTCCAAATGGACGCTTTTTAAATTGAGTTTTACTTTAACCCTTTGACTTTTGGCCCACGAAATGTGCTCATGCCACCCATGACATTGGTCACTTGATACCCTTGTTTTCCTAGGTAATCACAGACGGCTTGCGACCGAGAACCTGAGTGACAGACCACATAATAAGGAGTGGATTTGGAGAGTTTAGGAAGGTGTTGCATAAATTCAGACACCGGGCATAATAATGCACCTGAAATATGTCCCAAGGTATATTCATCCACTTCTCTAACATCCAAAATATTTAAAACTTTTTGCTTCATTAAACTTTCTAGTTCAGGCATCAAAATCGTTTTATACATACAGGCTTTTACTTAGTGAATGTAAGATTAATTGTTCTTGACTAAAACAACAGAAGTATTCGAACCGATTGATGTGGATGCAGATGCAGTCAAGGATCCATTAGAAACAAAGATGACAGTGTAACCAGTGGCATTAATGGTTACACCAGCGTTATTACCATTATGAATCATCACATATTCATCATACATATCAGTTGAATTGACGTGTGAAGTTAAACGATATGCCGCTGTCGAGTTACCAAAGGTTAATCCACCGAATTCGGATAAATCACTTTGTTGTAAACCAATTTCTTGACTGGTAGTCAATCGCATGGATTCAGTGGCCTTTCGCAAAGCAATCATCTCTTGGTATTTGGTAAAGTAATCAAAATGCGTCGCTTTATTAGCCCACTTAATGGAGTTCACGGAGTCTGGAGCGTTATAGGAGTTGTGATTATAACTACCATCCGCGTTAATTTTTTGTCGCATCAGTTCATCACCCGCGTGGAAGAAAGGAATACCTTGCGAGAAAATCATCATCGATGAGGCTTGGGTATTGACTTTAGGAGCGTTAGCTTGACTGACCCCTGAGAGAAGTAGTTTATCGAAAAGTGTGTGATTATCGTGTGCAGAAATATAATTTATCACGCGTTTAGGATCAGTGTTGGTGTTAAGTTGTCCTTTAAACGCTCGTCTTAATGAAGATAAGTTGCTGGAGTTAGGAGAGGCGGTTTGCACCCATCCTTTAGAGGCACCATCAAAAACACCACCTCTAATCGCGTCACGCATTAAGTCTGAGAAGGCCCCGATATTCGCCATATTACTAGATGCTAAATTCGATTGGTTCGCCATCGGCACATTCGAATAGGTTCGTGTGCCAGACATCGTCCAAGCTTCACCATAAATTAAAGTGTCTGGATCAATTTGAACCACACGATCACGAACGGCTTTCATCGTTGCCGTGTCATGTAATCCCATTAAATCAAAGCGGAACCCACCTAACTTATATTCTTCGGCCCAGAAGGCAGTTGAATCAACAATAAATTTAGAGAACATAAAGCGTTCTGAGGCGGTATCGTTGCCAACACCAGAACCGTTGGATAATGATCCATCTAAGTTATAACGGAAGAAATAACCCGGCACTAATCGTTGGAAATTACTGCCATTCGCATCACCTAAGTGGTTATAAACTACGTCTAAAATAATTTTAATACCTTGCGCATCATAGGCTTTAATCATGTCTTTAACTTCACGAATTCTTACTAATCCATCGAGAGGATTCGAGGAATATTGACCTTCTGGAACGTTGTAATTTAAAGGATTATAACCCCAGTTAAATTCATCGGAAAGTTCATTATTGTGGTGATCATACATCGGTAAGATGTGAACTGCATTCACACCTAATTCTTTAATGTGGTCAAAACCTGTGCTCACAGTCCGACCAGAACCAGTATACGTGGTTCCTGTTTCGTGCATTGCAGCATATTTGCCACGATTAGCAGCAGTTCCATTCCAAGAACTATCCATCGATAAATCTCGAACATGAAGTTCATAAATAATCGCATCGGTGTTTGAGTTATAAGTATCTTCATCGTTTACAGCATCCCAACCAGTTGGATTGGTGCGCGCAAAATCAACAATCATCCCGCGACGACCATTCACACCAGCGCCCTTTGCATACGGGTCAACCACTTCATGAATGCCGCTCGCATTGTTGACAACATACGTATAGTATTTACCGTGTAAATCGCCTGAAATGGTGGTTTCCCAAACACCACGATCACCGCGAGTCATGTTAGTTTGAGTATATTCATCACTACCTAATTGAGCTGAAATAGAAACCGGTGTGCCATTATTATAAATTCTTAACTTCATATCAGATGAGGTTGGTGCCCACACCTTAAAAGTTGTTGATTGTTGCGTATAAATCGCACCCAATTCACCAGTGTAATTAAATTGTTCACCAAACGTAGAGGATGAAAATAGATTATTCACCAGCACAGGAACCGTTCTTGGTTTAGGATCATTTTCAGAGAAATAAACTTTCGCAGTATATTGAGCGGTAAAATCAACTGGACTAATTTCTGTGGCGATATTGACGTATACATCAACTGCATTATTAATCGTCAATGCATTGACTGTTTTCTTTAAAACTTCATTTTGGTAAATTTCGATTTTGTTTGCCGCAGCGGTTGTGCTGACTAATATGATGGAGGAGTTTTGGAACATTGCAGAACGAACTCCGTTATACACGGTACCGGTTGTGTCAACAAATACTGAAGGATTCATCGATCTTAAAAACACGTGATAATCGCCATTTTCATTTGGTGTCCATTCACTTAAATTGACAAACCGATCAGCGCTTGTATCTTTTGAATTCCAATCTTCGTTAGGTAAACTTTTACGAACAATAAAGCCGATGACATCAGATCCCGCCCATCTTGATAGTGGTTCTCTTAAATATTTACCATATGTGGTTTCACCATCAAATTGATAACCTCCACCTTCGTAACCTAAAGCCCATATCCACATATTCCAATTTTCATATGCAGCATCGGGACGATTATAGTGAAAAATAATCGTAGGTTCGCTTTCTGCTGGTAAATCTAGTGGATCTAATATGGTGTTTACTGAGGATGAACTGGTAGTGGTTCCTCCACATGCGGCAATCACAAACATTAACGAAACCATCAACGTGGTCATTTTTTTCATAAAACTCTCCTTAACAAATTTATCTTATCACGAACACCCTTCAATCTTAAATTGCTTTTTTGGGTGAATTGTTAAGAATAAAAAATTGTCAATTTATGCTTTACAAATAAATGTAAGCGCTTTAATATGATAAATAGGAATAGAAAAGGAGGATTTTTTGATGAACAAAAATCATCTATTACCTACATTGTTATTTGTTTTAGCCGCTTGCGGCGGAACGACTTCGTCATCCGCTCCAGCATCCTCAATCGCTTTAGATACAAATGAGTATCGCTTTATTGGTAGTCAAGCCAATATTGGTAGTTGGCAACCAGGAGACGCTCCAGTCATGTCGAGAGCTGCTGGCACTAACTCATTCTCTTGGACAGGCGATCTTTATGAAGATTCAACTTGGAAATTAGTCATTGGTACCGATTGGGCTAATGGTGAAGTTGGACCTCTATCTGCTGGTTTAACCATCATTGATAAAGGTGTCACTTGGACTAAAGACGCTGAAGGCGCATTAGTCATTCCAGAAGATTCAAACTCTGGTTTTGATCCAGGCTTAGGTGGCGTTGGTAACTTCTCAACAAAAGTTGATGGTAACTATACGGTCACTTTCGTTTCATTACCAGCATTAACAAGAACCTTTACGATCGTTCGTAATGGTGATCCAGAAGTCTTACCTCCATCAATTACTGATTGGGCCTTAGTTGGTACCATCAACGGATGGAATGCTGCGGATCAATCTTTCAAACTCGCTAACTTAGATGATGCTAACGAATCTTACTCCTTAACCGTTAACTTATATGCAAATGAAGAATTTAAATTTGTGAAGAACGGTGCATGGGGTGGCGATTTAGGTTTCTCTGCTTTAGTGAATCCAAATCCATTAAACTTACTTGATCAAGGTGGCAACATTAAAGTTGTACGTGATGGTTCTTATACTGTCGCATTCGATGGTGAAACCGCTACAGTTGAACGCGCTGGTTCCTTAGCTCGTCCAGAAGGTGGTTTACACCTTGTTGGTACAGTCACTAATCCAGGTTGGACTCCAAGCGACACATCATTAGCTTTAGCTGATACTGCTGGTGATGCTAAATACTATGGCGTATTTGTGTTAGGACCAAACAAAGAATTTAAATTAAAGAGTGGTACTGCATGGGATGTTGGTTTTGATGCTGGTTTTGATAAAGTTGCCTCTTTACCAACTGGTGCAATGGAAAATGCTGGTGGTAATATCAAAGTTTTAGTTGGTACTGAACCAGTTCCACACGCCTTCTTAATCGAAGCTCGTATTGTTGGTGGTTCAGTTAGAATCGTGATCTCTCCAGCATGGAGTAATTATGGTTTCCCATCACTCGCTTATACTTCCGGTTTAGGAACAAGTATTGGTTATTTAAATACCACTAACCAATTCTGGAACGCAAACGCACAAATGAGAATTTATGGCGGTTTTAATTCTAGCAAGACTGGAATTATCTTTGACTTTACGGGTGTTGATGGTCATGAATATATGTTTAAAGTTGAACAACAAGGTGCTGCAAACGCTGTTGAAGCAAGAGTAACTGCTACAGGTGAAAGACAATCCTACACCTTAGACATCTCTGGTAAATCAGAAGCTGACAGAGCGTTATTCAACCTTCTTGTCTTCTTCCACACCGCACCAACCAATCCAGTTGAAGGAACAATCGTTGTCCATGGTTGGTCTTATCCTTCCTAGTTCAATTCGAAATTATTAATAAACTTAGAGGTATATTAAATGAGTAAAAAACTGAAAATTTCAGTGATAGGTTTACCTCTTCTCTTAGTTGCCTGTGGCGGCACGCCTAGTGAAGGCCCAGTCAATCTCAAGATCTGGGGTCCTAACCAAGAACAAAACTTCCTACAAGCAAAAGCCCAAGAATTTTTAGAAGCAAATCCAGATTTGAATGTTGAATTCGAATTTGCTGCGGTTGGTGAACCCGAACTCAAGAGTGTTCTCACCCTTGATATCGCAGGTGGAGCAGACGTCTTTGCTTTCCCAGATGATCAATTACAAGACCTAGTAACGGCGGGGGCTCTCTCCCCCGTCCAACAATATCGAGCGGATGTTTTAGCTCGTAATATTGAATGGTCGGTTGATCTCGCTAAAATTGGTGATACTTTATATGCTTATCCAAACACTGCTGATAACGGTGTCTTTATGTACTATGACAAACGTTATATCTCGGCAGAAGAAATGACGTCCTTAGATTCAATCTTGGCAAAGGCTGAAGAATTGAATTCAAGTATCGTTATCGATCCAATGGGTGGTTGGGCCATGTCCATGTGGTTTGCAACAACAGGCAATATTTCCTGGGATGCGGCTACTCGAACTCAAACCATCGACTGGAATAACGAAGAAGGTTTAAACGCTGCTAAAGGTATGTTTAACGCCTATGCTACAAACCGAGTCATTCGTGACCAAGGTTTAATGCCAACGTTATTCTTAGAAAATGAAGAAGACATTACCAAAGGCATCATCGCGGGTGTTTCT
>VHBF01000008.1 GCA_016872075.1 Bacillota bacterium
TCTTCTGAAGTTGACTGGGGCAAGGCGATTGAACAAGGCGTTGCTGATTTTATCGGCGACTTTTCTAAGATCGAAGCTAGAGAATTCAGTATTGAAGCTTTAGACTTTATCACCATCTTACAAGGTGCGACTTCATTCCCTAAAGATGCTGCTGGTAACGACTTTACAATCGATGGTAAGTATGACCGCGAAAACGCCACTAAAGTCAATTCAACCGAATGGACCTTTGAAATTCGCGATGATATTTTCTTCGAAGACGGTACTCAAGTCACTGCTTATACCTTCGAATACACATTGAAGCAATTCTTGGATCCTGTCCAAAATAACTTCCGTTCAACTGGTTATTATAAGGATGATGCTAACCGTTCAGGTTTACCAATCCTCAATGCCGCTGAATACCGTAAACAATTGACAACCGGTACACCAGTTGCTTGGGAAGATGTTGGTTTTGATGTTGTTGATACAACCACATTCAAACTCACTACCTACGAAGCAATCCCACAATCCTCTGCTGTTGGTTTTGGTAGTATCCCACTTGTTCAACCAACCGTGTTTGCGGCCTCATTAGATGGCGCCAACTCGACTTATGGTACACCCGCTAACCCATTCCGTTCTTATGGTCCTTATGTGATCAAGAGCTGGAACGAAAACCAATCATTCGTTTTAAACAAGAACTTTGACTTCGTTCGTAAAGACACCATCACCTATAAGTCCATCTCTTATGCTTTCACCGCAACGGTTGAAGAAAACATGAACTTATTTGAAGCTGGCTCTTTATCCGCTGTTGGCTTAATCGGTCAATACTATACGCAATATGCTGAAAACGAAAATGTTAAGACTGCTTGGTCTGGCTATCCACAATATTTAATTGTGAATACTGCTCCATCCACCAAAGCATCTGAACCACACATTAAGCATCCAATTGTTCAAGATCCAAGATTCCGTCAAGCGTTATTCTTTGGATTCAACCGCGGTGCTTATAACAGCACAGTGTACGCGCCAAACGCGCCATCTGTCTTACCAGTACCAGTTGATACCAAGGCCTATATTCAAGATCCACTCTACTATTCTGAATCGCCATTACACTTAGAAAACCTTGCAGATTTCAACATCCCTGAAGGTTCTAATGGTTACATTCCAGAAAGAGCTTTACAATTATTCAATGCTGCTTATAACGACTACTTATTGACTCCAGGAGCGGTTGCAGGACCAGTTACGTTAAAGTATTTGACCTCCAACTCTGCTCTAAACGTTTCTTTGGCGAACTACGTTAAGTCAATGTTTGAAACACTCTTCAATACGAATCCTGCAACCCCAGACAAGTTAATTATTAACGTTGTTGCGGTCGCTGCAGCGTCTGTTGGACCACTCCGTGCCGCATGGGATTTCGATCTATTACCGATTAACCTTGGTTTCGGTGTCTCATATGGTGTTTGGTGGCAATATGCTGCTTTCGGTCTAATCGGTGGTGCAATCGTCCCACAATTCGGTTTATCGATTCCATTCACCGGTGCTCTTGATGCTAACGGCAATACCATTCGAGTTGACTTAAGAGAAGATCCAAATTCATGGATTATGGAAGAAGTTGATATTGATCTTTCCGGAACTTATGACTTCTTAGTTGAACTCGGCGAAGACTTTATTTATGAAGAAGAAGTGGATGAAGAAACCGGCGAACCAACTGGCAACTTATTGCGCCCTGGATTTGCTTGGTTAATGGATCAATTAGCTCCTGCAGAAGGTAAAGCTGCTGGTATATACCGTGGCTCAATCTATGCCCTCGCTGATTACGTCTATAACGAAACCACTCCTTGGGATGGCTCTGCTGCAGAACCATTCCCAGGTGCAACTGAAGAAGTTTGGAAAGTAACTGCTGCATTTGAAAAAGCATTCTATCAACAAATGCCTTTAATCCCAACTGCAACACTACAATCTGCTGTGTTATATGCTGATAACGTTGAAATTACCTGGCCGCTTTACTCAACCGCATTTGGTTGGGGTGCTGCAAGATATCGTTATCTCTCCACAGATGCTGACTTCGCTGATGGTTTATATAACTCCTTCGAAGTTGCATACTTAGCTTCATTACCAGCCTAGTAGAAACTTGTCTTAAGCCTTCATTAATGCGCCTGGATAGAGCAATCTTCCAGGCGCATTATTCTATAAACAAAATCATTTACATCACCTAGTCAAAAATCTATAATTTATATACGCACATTTTTAACTAAAAGGTAAAAAAATGACACAATATCTTCTCAAAAGATTCTTCTTAATGTTAATCACCTTTGTGATTACCGTTTTTTTATTTTTTGCCTTTATTAAGTTAATGCCTGACCAATATTTAGACCCATTTGGCGACCCGGCTTGGTATGAAGCTTTAAAAGCAAGAGAAGGTTGGGATCAACCGATTCCGGTTCAATTCTGGATATGGATAAGAAATATTATCACGGATGGTTCGTTCGGCTTTTCTAGAAATAAGGCGACCGATGTTGGCGCTTATTATTTCTCGAAAATTCCTGCGTCCATTCAAATCAACATCATTCCATATTTTTTATCCATACCCTTTGGTATTGGTGTCGGTGTTCTTGCAGCTTTATATAAAAATAAATCGATCGATAACATTATTTCGGTCGGGATCATGGTGTTTATTTCTATTCCTTATTTTGTGATTATCGTTCTTGCACAATATTTTTTCTTTTTTCAATTAAGATGGGTGCCAAGTCACGTTGTGGCAACCGCCAGTCAATTTACGGAAGATTTTTGGTGGAGTTTATCCACTTACATTATGCCCATTACGCTTTTAACCATTGTTGGTGTGCCGGGGTTGGCAAGAAGTGTTCGTGCTGAATTGACCGAACAACTTACGCAAGATTATATGTTATTAGCCCGTTCAAAAGGATTAACCCAACGTCAAGCGACCTTTCGACACGCATTAAAAAACGCAATTGTGCCATTCTTGCCAGGTATTTTTATCGGTATTATTGGCATCATTAATGGTGGTTTAATCACCGAAAGATTATTTCGAGTGGACGGGACGGGACGGATTTATTTAGACGCATTTAATGCCATTCCACCTGATTATCCAATGTTGATGTTAATTAATGCGTTCGGGCAATTTGTTGGATTACTATCCTCAATTGTGGGAGACGTCTCATACACATTATTTGATCCAAGAATACGTGTTGGAAGTGGGAAAATCATGTCATGATGATCGATAAAAGTAAACTCGTTTTAGTTCATTCTAAAAACCCAAACTTAGCCGACAAACCTTTAAAAACAAAGGAAATTGGCTATTATCTTGACTCATGGAATCGCTTTAAGAAAAACAAAGGCGCATTAAGTGCTTTTTATATTATTTTAGGGATTTTATTTTTTGTAATTGTTGGACCACAAATGAAATCCTATGATCTTGCAAAAACGCGTCCAGATGAAGCGTTCCGCTTTGGGTATTTAGAACCAAAAATCCCGATCTTAGAGGATTTAGGTATTTTTGATGGTACTCGGACTATTACTGCCGGTAAACGTTTCTTACACGCGGTGATGAATGAATCCTTTGGTGAAGGTGTGATTATTTCGGGCTTTCCTGAAGAGTTAATTGACAACGTCAATCATCCTAATTACGCAAATGTAACAGAATTAACTGTTAAAGTTGATTCCTATCGCTATACAAATTACATTCAAAGTTTTATGCCTGCAACTTATTTTTCAGACCTAGATCAAGGGAAAAACCCACTTGCAGCAGTCACACAAACCTTAACGAGGGCTCAATTTCAACAGTATATTTCTCAAAACTACATCATTGATATTATTGAAATTATTGAAAGTCCGAACCCATCTAATCCAGATCAACCATTTTTACAATACAAAGTTAGAGTTGACCGATTTAAAATGTTTATTGGTACTTCACCAGATGATACTTATTTTTGGTTTGGGACGACGCGAATTGGTCAAGATTTATTTACAGAATTATGGACTGGTGCAAGAATCTCATTAATCATGGCCTTGTTAGTTGTGGTTATCAATGCTGTTGTTGGTTTAACCATCGGTTCAATCGTTGGTTATTATGGCGGCGTTCTCGATTTATTATTTGATCGCTTTGTCGAAATTGTTGCCTCCATTCCATTTTTATCTGTCCTCACTTTATTAACTTTGCGCTTCGGTAACGAATTGTGGGTCATTATTTTTGCCTTTACTGCCACTGGATGGCTTGGGTCTTATGGAACAGGTCGATTACAATTTTATCGCTTTAAGAATCGGGAATATGTTTTGGCAGCAAGAACACTAGGGGCTTCCGATATGCGGATTATGTTTAAGCACATTCTCCCTAACACACTAGGTTTAATTGTGACTTCTTATGCACTTGCCATCCCAGCATTTGTCTTTACGGAAGCGTCTTTTTCCTTTCTTGGTATTATTAATTACTCCGACGCGATTAGTGTTGGATTATTGATTGATCAAGGTCAACAAGAAATGCAAACCTACCCCTATCTATTACTTTTCCCAGCTTTATACATTGCAATTTTAATGATTTCCTTTAACTTATTCGGAAATGGTTTACGAGATGCTTTCAATCCATCTTTGAGAGGGGTTGAATAATATGAGTGAAAAAATCCTATCGGTTAAAGACTTAGCTATCTCCTTTAAAACCCAATACGGTATTCTTCATGCGATTCGTGGGGTTTCCTTTGACTTACATCGTGGTGAAACCTTGGCGATTGTAGGTGAATCCGGTTCTGGAAAAAGCGTGACTTCAAGAGCGATTATTGGTTTACTTGCAGGAAACTCCATTTATGAAAACGGTGAAATCATTTATCAAAATCGCGATCTAACCAAGCTCCCAGAAGAACTATTTCATGAAATTCGTGGTTCAAGAATCTCGATGATTTTCCAAGATCCGATGAGCTCATTAAATCCGATTCAAACGGTCGGTCAACAAATTGCAGAATCACTGATTTTTAAAAGTGGCATGCCTGAAGATTTGGCGAAAAAGCGTGCAATTGAATTAATGACCCAAGTAGGTATCGCAGATGCAGAAAAGCGCTATTATCAATTTCCTTTTCAATTCTCAGGTGGGATGAGACAACGGATCGTTATTTCGATTGCCTTAGCTAATAATGCCGAAATCTTAATTTGTGATGAACCGACGACCGCACTTGACGTGACGATTCAAGGACAAATCCTTGAGTTAATTAACCAATTGAAAGTCGAACGTAATTTATCGGTAATTTTTATTACCCACGATTTGGGTGTGGTTGCAAATATGGCTGATCGAATTGCGGTTATGTATGCTGGTAAAATTGTAGAAATTGGTAAAGCTGAAGAAGTCTTTTATAACCCCAAACACCCTTACACATGGGCGTTATTGTCCTCCATGCCTAATTTAGCAACTTCCAATCGTCTTGATGCGATTCCTGGTACACCTCCAAATATGATTTTCCCACCGAAAGGTGATCCATTTGCAGAAAGAAATAAATATGCGATGGAAATTGATTTTGAACAAGAACCGCCACTTTTTAAAGTATCAGATACTCACTATGCTGCAACATGGTTATTACATCCAGATGCGCCCAAAGTAAGTCTACCTGAGGCTGTGATTACCTTGCAAAAAAACCGCGGAAAGATCAATAAATAAGTATGGCAAACATGATTGATTACACCGAAAAGGTGTTACAAGTAAAACATTTAAAGAAATATTTTCGCGTTGGTTACGGTCGACGTAAGTTAAATATTCCTGCAGTCGATGATGTGACATTAGATGTCTATAAACGCGAAGTATTTGGTGTTGTGGGAGAATCCGGATCAGGAAAAACAACCCTAGGTAGAACGATTATCAAACTTTATCAGGCTACCGATGGGACAGTGATTTTAAACAACATCACCATCAGTGCTGGGATTCAAGGTTATCTTGATTCCATTGCCCAAATTAAAAAACAATTAACTGAAGACATCCTTAAACTTAATCCAGCCAAAATCAAAGAACTTGAATTAAGAAAAGACACCAAGTCAAAAATTGAAAAACTTGAGTTTGAAAAACAAGAACTTATCAAACAAAAAGACCAAGAATTAAAAGTAATTTCAAAACAATTTGACCAATATCGCGCTGATAAATACCAATTAACCGCGCTGATGCAAATTGAATTACAAAAGGTGGTTTTTGACTTAAACCAAAAAGTTAAAAAAACCAGACAAGCACTACAAAATGAAGCGTTATTAAAGTTTAATAACGAAATCAAAATTGCCAATGAAAAGTTAGAACATAAGTTATCTGGACTTAAGGATTCTGCCGCTTTGGATGCGAAGACGATTGAAGCGAGAATGACAAAGTTAAAACTTGAGCATTATGAAGTGGTGGAAAATCTTAAAAGGATTTATGAACCCCAAATCAAAGAAAATGCTTCTAAAGTCCTAACCAAAGCGAAAGTTGCTGCCCTAATTAACCAATTTACGCTTGAAAAAACCAAAGCACTAAACGTGATTAAAGAAAAGTTCCAAAAAGAAATTGCAGCTTTGGTAATCCCTGAAAAAGCGAAATACCAACAAGATTTAAAAACCGTTAATCTTCGTTTTGCTAAAAAAATAGATGAGGTTAACAAGAAAATTTCGCAAACCAATACCAAACTCAAAATAGAAATTGCCAAACTTCCGATCGCAAAAGCCGCCGTTTCCAACCAACCTAATGTAAAAGAACAAGTGAAAAAACTCAAAGCAGTTTCGGCGTTAAAAATTAAAGAAATTCAAGCGAAAATCAATGATGCCAAGCGTATTAATGCCGCTAAAGAAACCTTAAAAGAATCACAAAAAATGCAAATGATTTTCCAAGATCCGATTTCTTCACTTAACCCCCGCATGACGGTTAAAGAAATTATCAGTGAAGGTCTTGTTATCCAAGGGAATACTGATAAAAAAGAAATTGAAAACAAGGTTGCTGAAGTCTTAACCCTCGTTGGCTTATCTCCTGAGTATGCGTCACGTTACCCCCATGAGTTCTCTGGAGGTCAACGTCAACGTATCGGTGTTGCCCGGGCTTTAATTATGGATCCCAATGTGATTATTGCCGACGAACCTATCTCTGCATTAGACGTTTCCATTCGCGCACAAATCATCAATTTATTATTTAATTTACGGGAAAAACTTGGTTTAACCATTCTATTTATTGCCCACGACTTATCGGTGGTTCGCTTTTTCTGCGACCGAATTGCCGTTATGTACAACGGTAAAGTCGTAGAAATGGCTAGTTCAGAAACCCTGTTTAAAAACCCACTTCATCCATACACGGTTTCTTTATTATCGGCAATTCCACAACCAGACCCCGATTATGAAAAAAACCGAAAACGCATTCACTATAACCCAAGAGTGCACCAATATAGTCCAACGAATCAACCTAAACTTCGTGAAGTATCGAAAGATCATTTTGTGCTTTTAAGCGATGCAGAATTTGCCAAATTAAATCAACCCACCTCAACCAACGCAAAGAAAGGGGCGGCCTAAGTCATGAATCGTAAATTATTAACGCTAAGTATGGCGGCACTTGTCTTTCTTGCCAGTTGCAATGGCGTTTCGGAAACACCAGCGTATAACGTTTATTTCTTTACAGCGAATACCGCTGCGACACAAGTGGATACCATTTTTGATCAAGAAGCAGGAACGTTAATTGAACGCCCCGAAAATCCAACTCGTTCGGGTTTTGATTTTGTCGCTTGGTATTTAGACTTAGCCAATACCATCGAATGGGATTTTGATACCGATGTCATGCCAAGTGAATCGATCGTGCTTTATGCGAAATGGGCTCCCACCATTCGTTCTATTACTTATGATTTAAATGATGGTGAAATGATCAACGAAACCTATCCTACGACCTTTGTACCAGGTTCTACCTTTGTCTTACCGCAAGCAAGAAGAACCGGTTACTTATTCCGTGGATGGTATCTATATGACCAAGTTTTGGCTGACTTTCCTAATAATGAAGGCACTAAACCAGGCGATCCTGCATTAACTACACTTCCTTCAACCTTGTTTGATGACATTACGCTATATGCTCACTGGCAATCAATTAAAGCAGTTGTTACCTTCCGTTCGAATCACCCAGGTGGAACCTCCGTTGTTCCTAATCCAGGCAACCGTGTCGTTGCGTATGGCACAGTGATTGATTATGGTACCACCTTCCCAGCAGATTTTGGTACAGTTGCTGGTTATACCTTTTTAGGTTGGAACTCTCGCGCGGATGGCACCGGTACTTGGTATCCTGATGGTGGCATCTTTACTCGCACCCTCGCCATCACGCTTTATGGTCAATGGCAAACCGCATAAATTCTCCTCAAACTAAATTCAAACAACAAAGATTATTTATCTTTCTCATCGTCGGAGTCTATTTGATAGTCTGTTTGTTTTTAACTAGCATCTATTTTTTTGTGGATGCAACCATACCAAGCTTAGAAACGATTTTACTCTTACTTTTAATCGGACTAACATTTGTTTTAATTTGGGCAAGACAAGCGATGATTCCAATCCAAATGTATTTGCATTATTATCGGATGATAGATGAAGCCTTGCCACCCTTTACCATTCAATCCCCTATTCAATCCCAAGCCTTTTTCAAGAATCTAAATCAGTATCAATTTAGCCTTGTACAAGACACCCATGAATGCCAAATCTTTGCGAGACTCTATGATCGATTGCCTTGGGTAGCAAGAACCCAAACCAGCCTGATCGTTGTCGTCATCATCAAAGATCAAAAGATGGTGATCGCAGACGCCCGCCTTGACGCGCTCATTCAGCAATATAAACTTGGATTAAAACTCAAAAAAGAAATCCAAAACGAACTAATGTTAATGTTTTATCAAGCATCCAAACTCACTGACCAACTTAAGGAAAAGACGCAACAAATCATCAACTTCTCTCTACAAAACCGCGCGATTATCACCATCCCTTGTTTGCAAATTGGTGATGATTCGATGTATGCGCTAAGACCCAAACGATTATTTCCAAACAAGTTTTATTATGTCTTAATTAAATTGTTATATTATTTAACTGATGCGAATGAAATGTTATGAATAAACAACCTTTATCATTAGAACAAAAAAGACAAAAACAAGAATTACAAAAACAAAGACTGACTTTTTTCTTGTTTAATGGCATTCTTTTATTGCTGGTAATGGCATTTAGTCTATGGTGGCAAAATCAGTATGATTTAAAGGCGTTTGCCGATGGTATTTGGTTAGTTTTTGCAGTGCAATTAACCATGACGTGGGGTTTCTTTGTATATAATCGCAACATTTTTACCCCATTACTTCATGGTGGCAAAACGTTTTTACTTTTATTTGTTGGTAAAAAACCAAAAGATGATTACTATACCGCCTACACCAAAGTTCAAGAAAACCAAGTACCAAACTATGTGATTTGGATTTCTTTTTTATTCACAATCTTCGTGATTGTCGCCGGGGTGATTTTAACCCTAGAAGCATACCAAGGAATCCTATAGCATGAGTCAATCTAATCGCTTTAAAACCAACCCATCGTTTACCGAAGGGCTTCGTTATGAATTGGGCGATGGTGTCACTTTAAATTTAAAGAAAGCACTTCAGTATTATCGAAAAGCCGCACTTCAAGGTCATTATTTATCACAATTAAAGGTCAAACAAACCCAATTAAGATGGTTTCCCACAATCTTGCTTGGTGTCTTGTCATGTCTTAACTTAATTTACTTTCTTGTCATTGGTTTTTTATGGATCGGTTTACTGATTTCATTCGTGTTTTCAATTGGTATTTTATGGTTAGATCGAGATTATTATTGGTATTCGATAGGTATTGCTGCCAAAATTTATCAATTGAATAAATGGTTGTCTCTGTTGGTTTTTTTACCTTTTGGCACACTGATTCCTTACTTCACGGGTAGTACCTATTTTCCAATTCTTTTCTTGTTCGTGGTGGCAATCTTTACCTTAGGATCGGGTTTGTTATTATGGTTTTCAAATAGGACAATCCAATATTTATTCTTGAGTGTCTATGGTGGTGTACTTTTTTTGTTGTCGACCATTTCATATTTTATTCCCTCTAATGGGGTGGCATTTTCCACCATCCAAGTCGATGGCGGGTTAAAAATAACCGGTTATCGAATTTCTGAAAAAGATGTCGTCATCCCAAGGTTTATTAACAACCAACCCGTGATTGAAATTGGTGATCAAGCCTTCGCGAATACCAATATTGAATCCGTTTATGTTGGTGCTCATATTCAAACCATGGGCGTCGCAGTTTTTGCTAACAATGAATTATTAAAAACGGTTTATCTCGAAGATGGGGTGCCGTTAGGGACTGCCATGTTTGCTGATAATCCTTCGTTAATCGAACTACGGCTACCCAGTGATGCAACTGCCATTCCACCTTATTTTCTATATCACGCTCAATCGCTTACCGAATTCAATTTTCCTTCTACCATTACCGCGATTGGTCACTTTGGTTTTTACCAAACCAATCAATTAAATCCTATTCCTTTGGCAGAACCTTTAGCGTTCATTGGCCACTATGCTTTCTCAGGTTATACCAACTTTGAAAGCATTATGTTGCCTAATACGGTTGAATTTATAGGCGTTGGTGCATTTTCGGATTTACCAAGACTCCATACCTTTGAATTCTCACCTTCTATTGACGTGATTCCGAGTTATCTATTTGCAAATAATATCGGTTTAGAAACCTTTCAAGTTCCAGAAACGATTCGGACGATTGGTGATTTTGCTTTTTACAATGCGACCAATCTAACCCATATTCAATTGCATTCTGGCATTGAAACGATTGGTGAAAGCGCATTTCGGAACAATTATCAACTCACTTCAATTGCAATCCCAGATCAAATTCAAGTGATTAAAGACTACACTTTTTATAATAATTTTGCTTTAAGTAGCGTTGAATTACCCGATGCATTAGAAGCGATTGGTATTGGTGCTTTTCAATTCAATGAAAGTTTAGAATCGATTTATCTTCCGGATAGTTTGGTATCACTTGGTACCAATGCTTTTAAAGGCACACCGTTGCAAACGGTTCAACTTCCTGATTCCTTGCAATATCTTGGAGCCGGCGTTTTTGCGCAAAATACGGCGATTGAATCCATCATCATTCCGGCATCAATTACCACGATTCCCGATTACCTTTTTGATGGTGCCACTTCATTAAATCAAATCACCATGCTTGGTCCCATTGACTCGGTTGGAAGATATGCATTCAGGGGCACGACCGCGCTTGTCGAGATTAGTTTTCAAGATGGATTAACTGACATTCGGGATTATGCATTTTATGGAGCGACTTCCCTAACTTCCGTTTCTTTACCAAGTTCCCTTTTAACAATTGGTAGCTATGCTTTTTACGGCAATGAAAATCTCACTGATATTGATTTACCTATTGGATTAACACGCATTGGTGATGGCGCCTTTGCCAACAATAAAGCGTTATCGCAAATTTGGCTAAGTAATCAAGTGACGAATGTGGGTCATTTTGCCTTTTTTGGTTGTGATCAATTAACCATTTTTTATCAGGGGATTCAACTACCCTCTTCGTGGATTATTTCCTGGAATCCAGATAACCGCCCCATCGAATATGGGGTGCAAATTTGATAAAATTAGAAAGATGAATTTATTTACTTGGTTTCATCACCATAAACTTAAATTTGAGATTTTCGCTGTGATTTTGTCGCTTATTTTCATGGTCATAGGTGGTTTAACTACTTCGTTGTCGATTAGTCCGATTTTTTGGGGTTTAGCTTTTGCGATTGGTGGCTTTGCTAAAGCGGTTGAAGGGGTTACCAAAACGATTCAAGAAAAATCCCTTAATGTAGAATTTTTAATGATTGCCGCTTCACTTGCGGCTTTCTTAACGGGAGAATATGCAGAAGGTGCTGTGCTTATCTTTATCTTTGCGGTAAGTGGTGTCTTGGAAGAATTCGCCACTGCACAAACCGAAAAAGCCTTTACCAGCTTACTCAAAATTGCCCCTAAAACTGCGATCAAAATCGTGAATGATCTTGAACAAGTGGTAGAAATTTCTAAATTACTGGTTCGAGATATTGTCGTTGTAAAACCCGGTCAGGAAATACCGGCAGATGGTGTGATTATGAAAGGTAGTGCTGCCATTGATCAATCTTCGATTACCGGTGAATTTAATCCAAGTGAAAAATTAATAGGTGATCAAGTTTTTGCTGGAACAATTGTCATTAACGCACCAATCTTGGTTCAAGTCACGAAAGATCCACAACAATCGGTTGTGCAAAAAATGATTCAATTGATTAAACGAGCTCAAGAGGAAAAAACCCGTTCAGAAAAACGAGTCTCTCTTTTTGAAAAAATCTATGTTTATGTGGTCATTGCCCTCTTATTATTCGTCATTTTCTTAACTCCTCCTTTAGGATGGTTAACTGAAAGCGAAGCGTTTCGAAGAGGTGTCATTGTCCTTGTTGTTGCCTCTCCTTGTGCATTAGTAGCATCCATCAGCCCGGCGTTATTATCGACACTTTCTCATGCGGCTAAAAAGGGCATTCTCATTAAAAGTGGCCGTTATATTGAATCATTAAGACACATCAATGTGGTTGCATTTGATAAAACTGGAACCTTAACCACTGGAAAACCGAAAGTGGTTGAATATGTATTTGAAACCAAGGTGGATGAATTGAGATTATTACCCACGATGGTTGCTGCAGAAAAACTTTCAAACCATCCATTAGCCAAAGCTATTTCATTACATTTTAAAGATGTAAAAAATATTGCTGTGGAATTAAAAGAAATTCCGGGCAGGGGTTTGGAAGTAAAGACAAAAACCGATGCAATCCAAGTCGGCAATTTCCAATTTAAGGCGACTGCGGCACTAGAAGAGAAGTTTATAAAGGCTGGTCGAGAAGGGAAAACGCTGGTTAATATTATTGAGAATGGCGTGTTAAAAGGTTTTATAGCCCTAGAAGACTCCCTTCGCGAAGATTCTAAAGTTGCCATTGAACAATTAAAACAACTTTCAATTCAACCCGTCATGCTAACCGGCGATAAGAAGGAAACCGCCCTTGCGATCGCTCAAAAAATGGGAATTCAAACCATCCATGCAGAATCCCTTCCTGAAACGAAAGTAACAGTGGTGCAAACCTACGCAAGTCAAGGTAAGAAAGTACTCATGATTGGGGATGGGATTAATGATGCGCCAGCTTTAGCCACAGCCTCTATTGGTGTCTCAATGGGTGATGGAACCGATGTATCTTTAGAAACTGCGGACATTGTGATGATGAACAATCAATTACAAAACATCCCTTATCTAATTAAACTCTCTTATGCAACACAAAATATTATTACGCAAAACGTGGTTTTTTCTATTGCCGTTATTCTGGTGTTATTAATTTCCAATCTATTTGGTATTGTGGTCTTGAGATATGGTGTGATTGGACACGAATTGTCCACCATTCTTGTCATTCTTAATAGCCTAAGATTGCTATCGAGCAAAAAGAAACCACTAAGGATTTGATATGAAAAAAACACAAAACCATTATGAACAAATTGCTATTTCAAAACGCGATCTATTTTCTAAAAGAGAAAGCGACTGGCGCCAAGGTGGGATAGTTTACCAAGTCTTTGTTGACCGTTTTGTACCCTCTACCAACCTCAAAGCCAAAGCGCATTTATA
>VHBF01000009.1 GCA_016872075.1 Bacillota bacterium
TGACGTTATTCGCCTTGTCAGCAGCGTTCTTGATTGGAGTGACGCCTCCGCTTCCACTTCAAGAGACCGTTCAACTTTCTTTTCTCATCTTGAACGATGAACAAACCAAGGTGATCACATTGAATCAAGGTGAATTTTATTTCAACCCTCCAACTGACTTTGTCATTCGTGAGAATGTACGCTTAAAGGGCTGGTATCAAGATGAGAATCTAACCCGATTCCATGATTTTGATGCCCCCATTAATCAGGACACATTGGTTTACGCAGCGTGGGATTATCTTAATCCAGCGATTGCCCTTGCTCAACTCACCCAATCTCTTGAAGGTGATCAATTTGAGTCAAAAACGATGACTTTATCATTGCCTTTATATGCTCCATTGAAAGAAGGACTGCGTTATCAATGGCAAGCAGCACCACAAAATAGTGCGGATTTTGAAAATATTGGTGGTGCGAATGCTGATCATTTTGCCCCATTCCGCAACGGAACATTTCAATATCGTTTACGATATCGATTGCCCATTTATAGCGTTAGCGGCACGATCATTGATTTTGTGAGTTATTATTCGAATATTGTGACCATTAACATTTATGGCCAACAAACGATTGTCGGTTATATTATTACTCTAAGTTTTATTGCCTTAATCGGCATGATTTGGTTTTTAAGAAGAAAAAGAAGCATCTATTACGAAGTGGACGGCGGTCAAACTCTTCCACCTGGACGATTCTTTATGGGTGAGGATATTACCTTACAGCCTAGCGCCAAGAAAAAAGGTTATCGATTTATCGGTTGGTTTGAAGATGATACACTTAAACGACCATTCTCAGGACTAAGAATGCCGATGAAAGCAATCAAACTATATGCAAAATTTAAGAAAACAAAAACAAATCGCTAAAGCCATTCAAAGTTATCCAGTTAAAGAATCGATGATTTTGATTGAATTTTTACGCACTACTTTAAAAAACATGAGTCGTAACAATATCAAATCGCTTCTGACTCGGAAACAAGTGATGGTCGATGGTGCACCGATAAGTCAATTTAACTTTGTATTAACCCCTGGTGACATCGTCATGATTGGAAAGTATAACCCGCAAGATAAGCCATTACCCACACCGAAGATTCTTTATGAGGATGATGAATTTCTTGTCATTGATAAACCCACTGGATTATTAACCGTTGCATCTGATAATGAAAAAAGCCAAACAGCCTTTCGCGTGATGATGGATTATGTCAGGGAAAAAGATACCCATGCAAGGTTATATGTTGTCCATCGTATCGATCGAGATACCTCTGGCATCTTGATGTTTTGTAAAAACGAAACGTTAAGAGATGAGATGCAAAAACAATGGAACAGTATTGTTTCCAAAAGAGGATATTATGCTATTGTGGATGGTATTCCCATTGAAAAGAAAAAAACGATCCATACTTGGTTACATAAAACCTCAACCCAAATCATGTATTCAAGGCAATATGAGGACGATGAAGGTCAAGAAGCGATCACCCATTATGTGGTGAAAAAAGAAATGAAAAATCACGCCTTCCTCGATGTTAAAATTGATACAGGACGAAAGAATCAAATTCGCGTGCATTTAAAAGAGTTAGGCCATACGGTCATTGGTGATGATAAATACCATGCTTTAACCAACCCAATTAAGCGGTTAGGTCTTCACGCCTATGCTTTGGAATTTATCCACCCCGTTACCGAAAAGAAATATAGTTTTTTTTCACCCTTACCAGGCTTAATGAAAGCCTTTATTGAAGGTCGTCATGGAGTCAAAACTGGCAAAGAAGAAAAGGTATAATAATCCTATGAATTGGGCGACATTACAACGCACACTGCATCGTCGATGGTTGATCTTGATCAAACCGATTCGTGAGGCTTGGGCGGATCCACAATCTTTATTACGATATATCGGTTACCTCACTTTTATGGGTTTGATGTTTTATGCCTATGCATTAGTGACCAATTTATTGACCATTCCACTTAGTGGTGATTATGTTCTGCAACAAATTCCTTTTTATTTAAATGGATATGATGACTGGACCCATTTTTTTCGCACTGGTGAATTCGTCTTATGGGATGATTCCACTTATTTAGGTGCGAATCATATCGGTTCCAATTCCTTTTATTACTATCTCAATCCTTTTTTTATGCCAATCCTTTTGTTTCCACGCGGATTAGTTCCCCAAGGCTTAGCCTTATTGATGATTGGCAAAATGGTTGGAGCCTCGCTTACATTTAGATTATTTTTAAAGTATTTTCAGGTCAAAGAAAATCATGCTCGCATTTTTGCGATGGCCTATGGTTTCTCGGGTTGGATGGCCTACTATCTTTGGTTTAATCACTTCATGGAAGTCGCAGTGGTCTTTCCGCTTGTCTTGCTTGGTGTTGAAAAACTTTTAAAAGAAAAAAATCTACGCTTTTTAGTGTTGAGTCTATTTTTAATGGGGATTACCAATTATTTCTTTTTGGTTTCCACAAGTTTTACCGCTGTCTTTTACGCGATATTCCGATTTTTGCAAACTGCTTCCAAACGTTCATGGTTAGATCATCTTAAAGTCGCGGGCTTAGGTGTTGTTGCCTTTGCTTTAGGGATTATGATGTCTGCCTATGTTTTCTTACCCTCCGTTATGGTGGCCATCACGTCCAACCGGGTTGGTGAGGCATGGTACTTGGATCAATTAGTCGCTGCATTTGAAGCAGAAAACTGGCAAGAACTTTGGTCGCTGATCACGATTTGGCGAAACCAAGGTGGGGTGGAAGAACCGTACAATCAATTTTATCCACTGATTTCTTTTTTATTTCCAACCGTGAGTAATCGCAGCTCTACTTTATTTAACACAGGAAGTTATGACAACACTATTTCCAGTTTGTTCGTGTACACCCCTTTAACCTTGCTACTGATCCCCTCTCTTATTCACAACTATATGAAAAAGAAATGGTCTCACTTCTTAGGATTAGGGCTCATTCTATTTATGTTATTCACCCCCATCACCTATCAACTGGTTCATGGATTTACCATTGATTATGGTCGTTGGCAAATCTTTGTTGTCACCATTCTGATTACGTATATTGCCATTAACTTTGAAGAGCGAATGAAATTCAAACAATGGTATTATGATGTCTCCTTTGCCGTCATCATTTCTTTATCGGTTTATGCAATTTTAGTTGCCATCGCGAATGAAAATAAATTTTTCTTTACCGAGATGAATGAACGACAATATGTCGCCATTTTTGCCGTGGTTTATATGATTGCAGTCTATCTTTATTTACGCCAATCTTTCCGAAAGAAATCTTTACCGGAGATGATGCAAACCGCTATTTTCTTTGAAGCGATTGTGATGGGAACTTTGATTATGAATATGCATGGCTTGATCAGTTATCCTAATCGCATCGATAACGGGCTTGACCTTATTCGCGATCAACGAGAGATTGTTAAACAAATTCAAAATCAAGATGACCAATTTTTCCGCATCTATAATTTAAACGCTGGGGAATCAACCAACTTGGGTATGCGTTTAGGTTATAACGGGATGACGGTGTTCCATTCACTTTATAATTTCTATCTTTCCGACTTTAATAACTACTCTCACCTGAACTATAACTATCGTGGTTGGTCGATGGGATATCACGAAAAACGTTATAACCTCGATACCTTTTTAGGTGTCAAGTATTACATTATGCAAAACGTATATGATTCCTATACAAAAGCTAGTGAGCCCAATCCTGAAACGGGTGTGTTTGACTACTTATACCAAAATGTCCCTCATGGATTTATCAAAAGTTCAACGTTATCAACTAATAAAAACTCTGTCTATGTGAATCAAAATTTTATCGAAGGTGGTTTTACTTACGATACCCTCTATCCGAATAACCAAGTTGAAGGTCAGTTTTCAAACAGTTATTTTACCAACTCCACTACCGAAGTTTTATACAACGAAGAAGCGTACCTTAACGGCGTAATTCTTGCCAATGAGGATATCGAAGCTATTTTGACGGATGCGCCGCATTTACAAACCAGTGAAGCCCCCACTCGTTCCATCGCCCGCATCAATACGAATGTCCAACTGATTCGCTGTGAAGATAATGAAGGTAACGCCCTTATTTTCAATCCCAGCCATGTAGCGCGTTTAGAAACTTGTGAAGCCACTCCTGTTGCCTCAAATAATAGTATTAACCAATTTGATGGCGAGTATTTACCCTTTCATATTACCCCAACAACTGGTTCTAATTTTGGTAACGAACCTGATGATTATTTTTTTGCGCTTCAATTGCGCTTATCCCATTATGCCACCGTCTATTTCTTTGATGAACAAGGCGACATTATTATTCGCGATGCACATTCGTTCGTGAACACGTCGTTTAAATTTATGCGTGGATATTACCCAACTCGCCCGGTGGCCCGAATTGTGATCGTCCCGAAATTTAGTGAAGGGAATATGTATTATCCAGTTTTGTTTAGAGAAACCTATGCCGCTCATTTGCAACGGCTTGCGAATTTACAAGCGTATCCATTAGAAGGGTTTAAACATACCGCCAATTCGCGACGTTTCTCAACCAATTTTGACACTGCAAGAATGATTGTTTTAAATACACCTTTTGATCCAGGTTGGAAGGTTACGCGCATCCAAGCAGGCGGGGTCAAAGATACAACACCCGTGTACTTATCTCAAGGTGGATTTGTTGGCTTTTTATCTGGGGTCGGACCAACCGAATATCGCGTGACCTATTGGACGCCTTATCTAACGGAAGGTCTACTGATTGCATTGAGTGGATTTGCCATCTTTGGTGGGGTGATTGGCGCTTCCTATTTGGTGGACAAAAAACGTACTGAAAAAGAAAAAAATCTTTAATGATGATGCACCACTTTATAAATATAGTTTTTTGCCATTTTGGTCATATCTGAAACTTGACGAATTGCATCCTTCATCGAAATGCCAGTCGCGGTTAAAGCTTCGACTGCTTTTCTAATTTCATCATCGGACAATTTAATGCCTAATTCATCTTTATTACCTTCAACCAATACCACCATTTCCCCTTTGAGGGTCGATGGATCTATTTCCGAAAGTTCTTGTAAAGTCCCATCGATATATTCTTCATGGATTTTCGTCAGTTCCCGGGCGATACAAGCTTTACGGTTACCTAATACTTCTAATAAATTACGTAGGGTTACATCAATACGGTGAGGGGCTTCATAAAAAATTAACGTTTCTGGGCGGCGATATAAATCTTTAATTTCATCTAGTCTTGCTGCTTCTTTTTGTCTTAAGAATCCATGAAAGTAGAAGCGGGCACTGTCAAGGCCGCTTGCAACAAGGGCATTAAAAACCGCGGAAGGTCCGGAAATAACAATCACTTGGATTTCTTCCAAGAGCGCCGCTTGAACTAGACGTTGCCCAGGATCAGAAATCCCTGGGTAACCTGCATCGGAAAGATAGGCGATGGACTGACCTGCCATCATCATGTCCACCAGTTGTTTACTGACCGTGATTTCATTATGTTCGTGGCAGGCGATTAATGTTTTCTTAATGCCAAGATGTTGTAAAAGTTTCCCACTGACCCGTGTGTCTTCGCAGGCAATGGCATCAACAGTATTTAACGTAGTAACGGCCCGCGGGGTAATTTCTTCAAGATTGCCAATAGGCGTCGCTACTAAATACAATTTCCCTTTGGTTTCTTTAGTTTCATGAAAAGACTTTCGACGGTTCATGACATAGTGGTTCCTTTAGGGTGTTTATTTAATTCATCGACATGCAAGAATTGGATGTCGCGATTTTGATTTTCAACTTTAATAACGCGAGTCAAAACATTCATGGAGGTAACTTTAAATGAGACGCCTTCAATCATATAACGATCACCAACGTGAGGGAGCGTTGCTTTGATTTCGGTATAGGTATCATCCTCATATTTTAAGCAGCAAAGTAACTTACCACAGTGACCGGTCAATTTAGGAATGTTTAACGTTAGCATTTGATTTTTAGCGCGATTAATAGAAATGTTATCAAACTCATTAAGGAACGTTGTGCAGCAAAGCGGTAAACCACAAATGCCAATTGCCCCATAAAGTTTAGCCCGATCTCTTGCGCCCACTTGGCGAAGATCGATGCGCGTATGAAATTGCGTCGCTAGGGCTCTTAATAAATCGCGAAAATCAACCCGGTCCTCTGAAAGAAATAAAAAATAAAGTTTGGAACGATCAAGGTTGTACTCTGCGGCAAAGATTTCCATCTCTAGATTCATCTTTTTTACGAGGTCTTTTGCAAATAACATCGCTTCTTTGGAATCTTTTTCGTTGCGTTGTTGGGCTGCTAAGTCTCGATTTTCTGCTTTGCGAACAATTGGCATTAATTGAAAAGGATAACGATAATCGCTCATCGCTCTTAATTTGGTTTTAATAATACCTAATTCATAACCTTTACCCGTTTCGACAATGACGGTGTCATTGGGTTGATAGGTAGATGAAGTGGTCGAAAAATATTGTAATCGTGGTAAATGATTCACTTGAATACCAACAAAATAAGGGGTTTGTGATTGTGATTCCATTGCGTTATACTCCTAATAATTCAATCATCATGCCTTCAAGAAAAAGTGTTAAATTGGTGCTTTTATCTAAGCGTGACAGTCGGTTTTGTAGCCTATTCAAGGCTTGATAAGGATTAGGTAAAACCTTGCTTAACCCTAACAATAGTTTAACATACGATTTTAAAACCACTTCCTGTTTAGCGATGACTTTACTTAGTTCAGTTAGTAAGACCATCCAACGCTGAATATATGCTTCTACATGTTCCGTTTCCGTAAGAAGTGGGATTGCGTTCATTCTGAATTCATGGATTGCGGCTAAAGGATTCTGCAACCAAAGTTGAACTATCTTTTCCAACATTTTAATCGTTTGTATGGTAAGTTCATCCGTGCTTTTTTGCTTAATTTCTTCGCTCGATCCACATTCAAAACTTAACAGTTCAGCGAGGGAGACGTCGACCCCAAGATCGACCGCATCTTTGATGAGGGTTTGGGGTTGGTTCGGTTTTAAATGGATGACTTGACTGCGAGATTGAATGGTAGGCAGTACCTCATCCAAATTAGTAGTTGTGAGCAAAGCATAAATATCCAAAGTCGGTTCTTCCAAAAACTTTAACAAAGCATTAATTGCTTCTGGTGTCATCGCTTCAACACGATGAAGAAGGTAAACCTGTTTGTTGGCTTTTTCTAATCCAGTAATTGCGAAGCGAGACGCTAAAATTAAAACCTCTTGTTTCTTGATGGATGCCTCACTACCATCGATGATGATTAAGTCTGTGTAATCTTGTTTTTGAAAACGTTGGCAAGTTAAGCATTGGCCACATGCCAACGGTTGAGGATTTTCACAAAGAATAGATTGGGCTAAAAATAATGCAATTGGTTGTAGGGGTTGTCCTTGAAAACCACTGATTAAATAGGCATGACTCCATTTATCTTTTTTTAAAGCGTGGGCAAATAAATCAAAGATTGGTTTTTGTTGAGTTTTAAGGTAAGCCTCGATATTCATAACAACCGATTGTGAATGGCTTGATACGTATTTTCAATGACGGTTTGTAAAGGTAATGAGGCGTCAATAATAACAAAACGGTCTTTAAATCGTTTGGCTAATTGTAAGTAGGTGTCCCGGACTTTTTGATGAAATGATAGTTGTTCTAAATCCAAGCGATTAATTTCGCGGTTAGCATTCGCAGCGATTCGTTTTAATCCTAATTCTGGTGGTATATCAAACAAAAGGGTCAATTGAGGATAGGAGGATTCGGTGGCAAATAAATTGATACTTAAGACCGCCTCAATCCCTAAACCCCTTGCCCCACCTTGATAAGCTAAACTCGAATCAATGAATCGATCACAAATGACAATTTTTCCTGCTTTTAAGGCGGGCCAAATTTTTTCCACTAAATTCTGACGCCGACTTGCCGCTAATAACAATGCTTCTGCTCGTGAATCAAGTTTGGTGTTTTCTTTTTGGAGAATGACTTGGCGAATTTGTTCGGCAATAGGTGTACCACCGGGTTCTCGGGTTTCTTCAATGACAAAACCTTCTTTTCTTAATCGCGCAATCACTTCCTTCATCACGGAAGTTTTGCCGCTACCTTCTGGTCCTTCTAAGGTAATAAACATGTTATTCTCCTTTGATTTTTGTTCTGCCCGTGAGCGCTTTGGATAACGTTAAAGCGTCAGCATAATCGACATGGGCACCCATCGGTAATCCATAACCAATTCGCGTGATGGTTAAGCCAGTTTTTTTCAGTAAGTTTGCAAGAAATTGGGCGGTGGTTTCGCCTTCCAAAGTAGGATTGGTTGCAATAATCACTTCTTGGTAAGGATGTTTTTTTAGTTCTTTTTGTAATGCATCAATCCGGAGATCATCAACGCCTAAACCCTTACTCGCGGATAAAACCCCACCTAGCACTTGATAGCGAAAAATGGGAGCTTCAAGTTTTTCAAAAGCGGCTACATCTTTGGAGTAGCTTACGACGACCAACGTTTGAAAAGGGCGAGTAGAGGTACAAATATCACATTGAGGATCTTCAGTCAGTACCCCACAAGTTTGGCAGGGGTGAACGAGATGCTTGACCGCACCTAAACTTTCTTGAAATTGTAAGACATCATCTTCGCTCAATTCTAAAACGGCTTGGGCCATACGTTCAGCAGATTTATTCCCGACTCCAGGAAGTTTTTCAAAGGACTCAATTAAAGCTTGTAAACTTTTTAAAGGTTTCATTTGAAGGTCCAATTTTTTACCGTAGGTGGCGTCTCTTGTTTGGAAGGCAATTTATTCAATTGCGCTAAATCCATAAATAACTTTTTAAGTTTAACGGCCTCTTGACGATTAATGGCATAGACAACGCCTTCAAATCCTGCAATCGATTTGATCACTTGTTGAATAAGGGTTTGATTCGCAACGAGGTTTAATTGTAACGCGACATTCGCTTGATCCACCTCTAAGGCTAAAATGTGTTTGCTTAACACATAGGGTCTTGCATCTTTTAATAAGGCAGCAATCGCGGCAAATTGGGGTTGATAAATCATGGAATCTATTTCTTTCCAGGATTGTAAAACATCCTGTCTCGCATCTTTATCACCCATCACCATGACTTTAATCATATTGACATCGTCGATATAAAGACCCTCGCCTGACTCAGCAATTGCAACTGGTGGCATGTTCGCAGTTGGTTTTGAATTGGCAGCAGGTAAGGATTCTGATTTTCCTTTCATCACATCAAAAATAGTAGGTAGGGTTTTACTTTTGATTTCAGGTGAAGGCAGTTGTAAAAGCTTGAGTTGTAATAAACCTGGAATGGCAGATAGATTTCTCACATCAGCTTGGATATTCATCAGTGCTTCCGTTACAACTGGAATCCAATTAATCGATAGTGTTTCTAAGATTCGATTTGCTTCAGCCTCTTTGAGTATCGACATCAAGGAAGGTTCTTGGGTTTTAATTAGAATCAATAAATCCTTTAACATCACTAAGAGATCCATTAATAAACGTTTGAAATCGGCACCTTTTTGAACAAACTTATCAATCTTACCTACCATGGTCGAAGCGTCTTGTCGACCAATTGCAGCGAGCAATTCAATTTTATCTTCAAGACTAACAAGGCCAAATAAATTTAAGATATCTTTTTCTTCAAAACGACCGCCAGTATACGCGATGACTTGATCAAGTAAAGATAACGCATCTCGAACTCCGCCATCCGCCAGTTGAATCACTGCTTGGACCGCTTTTTCATCATAGGGAATCTTTTCGGTTTTTAAAATAAATTGAATGCGTTCCTTGATGTCAGTGGCATTAACTTTACCGAAATCAAAACGCTGACAGCGACTCAAAATCGTCGGAATAATTTTATGGGGTTCAGTCGTCGCAAGGATAAATAAGACATGGGCAGGGGGTTCTTCTAACGTTTTAAGTAAGGCGTTAAAAGCACCGGCTGTCATCATATGGACTTCATCAATAATGTAAATTTTATATTGACCCTTAATCGGCGCGTATTTGACTTTATCAATCAGATCACGCACTTCATCAACACCATTATTACTTGCAGCGTCAATTTCAATGACATCTGGATGACGATTTTCTTGCAAAGCTTTGCAATTTTCGCATTGCCCACAAGGTTCACTTTTTGATTGTTCACAATTTAAAGCTTTGGCGAAAATTTTCGCTAGCGAAGTTTTTCCTGTTCCTCGAGGTCCAGAAAACAAATAAGCATGCGAAAGCTTTTGATTGAGCAAAGCATTTTGTAGGGTTCGTACAATCGCTTGTTGCCCAGCAACTTGGGCAAATTGCTGAGGTCGATAAGTTCGGTAGAGTGCCTTATATGCCATAAAGTTTGATTGCATTAATTATACTCAAATTCTCCTTCATATTAAACAGGAAAATAAAGAAAAACCTTTTAAGAAATGCGATGCATATGATAAAATACGAAAGGTCTCATAAATGGAAGAAAATTTAAGAAATCGCCTTAATGTAATGCGTGATCGTTTAACAACGATTGATGATTTACTGGTTCAAGAATCCGTTTTAAACGATTCTCGACAATTTAAGTCTCTATCAAAAGAAAGAGCAACCTTGGACAAAGTGGTGACGTTGTTTAATACTTTTGAAACCAATGAAAAGAATTTAGCGGATGCATTGGTGATGAGAAATGATGCAGATCCCGAAATTGCTCAATTGGGAAAACTCGAAGTCGAACAACTTTCAGAATCCCAAGCTAAATTGATGGAGCAAATTAAGTTTCACCTTATCCCAATAGATCCCAATGATGATAAGAACATCGTTGTGGAAATTCGTGGGGCTGCAGGTGGAGATGAAGCGTTTATTTTTGCTAGTGATTTATTTAGAATGTATACCAAATATTGTGAAAAAAATGGTTGGAAGATTCAAATGTTATCCGATGCTGGTGGTCAATCGACCATTACTTTCATGGTGAAAGGTGACGCAGTTTACTCCAAACTCAAATTTGAATCAGGAGCTCACCGTGTGCAACGCGTGCCGGCAACGGAAGCCTCGGGAAGAATTCACACGTCTACTGCAACCGTGCTTGTGATGCCTGAAGTTGAAGAAGTCGATATTGTCATTAATACCAATGATCTACAAGTCGATACCTATCGTTCGCAAGGTGCGGGTGGTCAAAACGTCAATAAAACAGAATCGGCAGTTCGTATAACCCATTTACCGACTGGGATTGTAGTTTCATGCCAAATCGAAAAATCACAAATTCAAAACCGTGAACTGGCGATGAAAATGTTGTATGCAAAATTAGAAGCCCACAAACAAGCAGAAATTGATGAAAAAGTTGGCAACGAAAGAAAACTAAAAGTCGGGACTGGTGAACGAAGTGAAAAAATACGCACCTACAACTATCCTCAAAACCGGGTAACGGATCATCGTATAGGGTTTACGATTAACCAATTAGACCGCGTGATGGAAGGTCAAATTGAAGATATTTTGGAAGCCTTAAACCATTTTGATCAACAACAAAAACTATTAGGTGGTTTATGACCATTCAATCCGTTTACCATCAAGCGCTTCAATCCGTTGGCATTGGCGCGGTTGATAGTTTTAGCATTCATCAATTATTGCAATTTCATAATCAAATGAAGGATGTGAATACCTTACTCACCCACCTCGATCAATCGATGAAGAATGTTGAAAGTTTTAATCGAGATTTTTCCCGGTTAAAAAAAGGAGAACCAGTCGCTTATATACTTGGTTTTACTTCCTTTTTAGGAATGACACTTAAAGTAAATGCCACTGTGCTTATTCCTCGCCAAGAAACGGAAGAACTAGTGTTAAAGGCCATTCAACTTTTTCCATCAGCAAATAAAATTAATGTAATCGATGTGGGTACAGGTAGTGGCGCCATTGCGTTGGCGATTAAATCAAGGATGCCTCATTGGCATGTGATGGGCACCGATATTAGTCAACCCGCGTTAAAGATTGCAAAAACCAATGCAAATCAACTTCATCTTGATATTGCATTCCATCATGGAGATGGCCTTGGATTTCTCGAAACAACGTTAAACCACACGATTCATCTCATCATCAGTAATCCCCCTTATGTTGAGAATGAACAGCAACTTGATCCATTTGTTAAACAATATGAACCACGGCTCGCATTAATTGCTAATCCGAACACCCAATTCTATGAACAGTATTTAAAAGAAGGAAAACGATTACTTGCCCCAAAAGGAATGTTTGCTTTTGAAATCGACCCTTCCTTAGTATCCCCTTTAAAAGCCATGACGAAAA
>VHBF01000010.1 GCA_016872075.1 Bacillota bacterium
CCCTCGATCAGATGAATTACCTTAAAAAATATTCGCCGGAAAAAGTTAACTTTAGCGAAGAAGAATTTTTAAGCGCCCAATGGAAAGCCATGGTTGCATCTGTCTTTCTTGAAACCTGGTTATTCTATTCTGGCTTCTATTACCCACTTTATTTCTATGGCCAAGGTAAACTCATGCAAGCTGGAGAAATTATTAACCTGATTCTTAGAGATGAAGCCATTCACGGACTTTACATTGGGAAAATTTCTCAAGAAATCTTTGCAAAATTTGCGAAACCAAAGCAAGATGAACTCACGATTTGGATGCAAGAATTATTGCAAAAACTATATCAAGAACAAGAAGAACTTTCTGAAAGTGTTTATGATCCAGTTGATTTAACCCACGATGTCAAAGTCTTTGTCCGCTATAACTGCAACAAAGCCTTAATGAATCTTGGCTTTGAACCACAATTTGAACACGAAGAAGTCAATCCAGTTGTGCTTAACGGTCTTAATACTGAAACCAAAACCATGGATTATTTTTCGATGAAAGGTAACGGCTATCAAAAGATGAAATCCGTTGCCTTAGATGACAATGACTTTAATTTCAACAAGGATAAAATCAATAAGTAGGTTAGAGATATGGAAAAGGCGATTATTTTAACGAAAGATAACTGTCCCAATTGTCAAAACTTGAAGATGTTTTTAAAAATGGCGCTGCGTGATCAATATAAGGATCATTTAAAAGAAGTACATCAAACCCAGCACGCGGATGAATTTAATCAATTGATAAAACAACACAATATTATGAGTACGCCTGCCTTGATTTATCAGCAAGATGTGATTCGTGGATTTGAACCCCAACCCGTTGTTAATTTTTTAGTTAAACACTTTGGAAAGAAGTAGTCCATGATTGTCATCGTTGTCGATTCGATGACAGGCTTGGGAAAAAAGTTTGCGGATAAATTAGGTTATCCGGTTTTTGATGTTCAACATTATCAACATGATGCTAAATATGAGGTGTTTTTGATTACGCGTTCGGTTAATTTTGGTGAAATCACGGAACCCACTAAGTTATTTTTGATTGCTTATGCCAAACATGTAATCGGTGTTGCTGTTAGCGGAAACCGTTCCTGGGGTAAAACATTTGGCGCCGCAGGTGATAAAATACAGTTAGGGTATGGAATACCGTTAATTCTCAAATTTGAGGGTCTGGGTTTTCCACACGAAGTTAACCAAGTTAAATCATGGTTAGCACAAAGGAGTCAAAGCAAATGAGATTCTCTTCACAAAATTTTAAGATCATGAATGTTGTTTCGGCTGTCGCATTCTTCATGGCCCTTGTGCTCAATGGCTTAGCGAATATTTTACCAATAAATGGTCTTGAAACTGGTGTCATCTCTGACACTTATGCGAACTATTTTGCGCCAATTGGTTTAACGTTTTCCATTTGGGCCGTCATCTATACCTTGCTCGCTATCTATGTTGGATGGCGTTTAAAACATCTAAAAGATGATCAAGACACACCCTTTCATCGTCATTTATTTAAACTTGATATTGCGTTTACCATTTCGAGTTTTGCTAACGCTGGGTGGATTCTTGCTTGGCATTATTTACAATTTCCTTTATCCCTGATGTTGATGCTGATTTTATTCGCCGCTTTAGTCTATATGAATCTAGCGTTTCATGGAGATACCAGCCTAGCCACTATTCCCTTTCGCATTTATTTTGGATGGATTACGGTTGCCACGGTCGCGAATGTCACGACGATGATTGTGGCAGATGCCAATCAATATCGTTGGCTTTGGAATGGCGGCGAAGTCAGTCAACAAATAATGACTAGTGTTATCTTGGTCATTACCATCTTGATTGGGGTTGTGACCATCGTTCGGAAAAAAGATCCCTATTACGGCAGCGTCATTGTTTGGGCACTTTTTGGCATTTATTTACGTCATACCGTCAATATGCCAGACTTTGGCATAATTGGCGTTTCCAACACTGCTTTATTAGGTGTTGTGGTTGCGATACTTGCCATCGTTTGGACACTGAGAAAACAATTTTACAAACTTATCAAGAAATCTTGATAAGATAAACCCATGGCGCAATCACCAGTAAAAAACCCCAATGCCAATTTACCACCGTTAGTGGTGTTAGGTTCTTTTCTCACAGAAAAGAAACGGGAGTTTGTTTCGAAAAAATTATTTGAATTTGGTTTGGTCAGAAAAGAATATTTTGATCGCAAACTAGAACATCAAAAAAAGGACTTCACGTTAAAGAAGTTCCTTGGTAAGCGTTATCGTTATACGCCTGCACCCATGACCGATGCTGAAGTAGACCAAATCTTTACGTTAATTCAAACCTTAATGTCGATGTCTGTCAAAACCAATCAAGACTCGCCTAACAAATTCAATTTCCAAGCCGTTGAAAAACCATTACAAAAATCGACTGCTCTACCGTTTAGTTTGTTGGGAATCTTATTAGTGATAATTGGCCTCGTTGGGCTCGGTGGTGGTGCTTATGCCGCATACTTGGTTTATAGTAATGCCGGTCCACTTGCATTAGAACTTGCCGCGGTGATTGGGGCAACCAGTTTATTTTTTGCATTATCTTTGATTACCCTTGCTCGCATTTTACGAATTGTGCGTGCGTTAAAATCCTCCCGTTAATTAAACCCGTTATAATGAATCCATAGAGGTAAATCTATGGATTTTTTCTTTCAAGTCTTGCTCACTTTTGTTGTGTTTACGCTCGTTGATTTATTTTGGTTAGTGAAAGTTGCACCTAAACTTTATCGCAAGCATATTGGCCATCTCATGGCGGATAAAGTCAATCGGATTGGAGCTTTACTATTTTATGTTGTCTTCATCGTTGGCCTTGTCTTATTTGTCATTTACCCTCATCAAGACCATCTTTTACTCGGAATCTTGTATGGAGGTGCGTTTGGTTTAGTCACGTATGCAACGTATGATTTAACGAATCTTGCAACATTAAAAGCTTGGCCAGTGACCATCACCATCATCGACTTAGTTTGGGGCACCTTTGTCACTGCCGCTACATCGGGCCTTGTGATCTTATTTTTGGGATGGCTATAAAGATATGGCTTTAACTTTATCCACCACGGGTCTATTAATTTCCATTGCAGTGATCTTCATTCATTTTCTTAATTATTTTTGGATTGCAGTGAGACAAAATAATTTTGGCATCATTGATATTGGGTGGGGCCAAGGATTTGTGTTGGTCGCTTGGATGGTGATGTTAACACGAACCTTCATATTAGGAATCAATCCTAATTTCATCGGTTTTATCACCTTGTTATTAACGACAATTTGGGGGTTAAGACTCTCGAGTCATATTCATCAACGCAATCGCGGTAAACCGGAAGATAAACGTTACGTCGCCATGCGTGCGAAGATTCAACCTCCTTATGTTCTGCTTAAAAGTTTTGTGAGAATCTTTCTCATTCAAGCCTTATTCATGTTGGTGATTTCCATTGTCTTGATTACCAATATCATGTCTACATTTACCTTCCCAATTGCACCCTTAACATATGTCTGCCTTGGATTAGGCATCTTAGTGTGGGTGATTGGATTTTTCTTTCAAGCGGTTGGCGATCAACAACTGGTAAACTTTATCAAAGATCCAAATCATAAAGGGCAATTAATCACCACTGGTTTATGGCGATATACGCGTCATCCTAATTATTTTGGCGAAGTAATGATGTGGTGGGGTATTGCCATCTTAGGTTTTGCGAATGGTGATGGAATCCTTTATCCGCTTATTGCAGTGATTTCACCAATGGTGGTCACTTGGTTGTTACGGTTTGTTTCCGGCGTCCCGCTCCTCGAAAAACATATGAAAACGAAGCCGGGATTCGCGACTTATGAAAAAACCACGAACATTTTCTTTCCGTGGTTTCCTAAACGTTAAGCAAAACTAAAATTAACCACCAATCCCTAACTCAGGAATAAAGGTCGAGTTGTAAATGATGTGCAGCACGATCAATAATACTAACACCGGTGGAATGATGGAATGAATGGTGTTTAGTAATTTCAAATTGCCTTTTTTGTTTTCTTGTAAATATCCTGTGACGCCTTGTATGACTAATAAACCCACCATTGTACCACCTGTTAAACTGGGCGCACCGGTAATGGAAAATTGCAACGCTGCATGGAATAACGCGGTTAATAACGCCCCAATCCCAAAGTAGCGATGGTATTTTTGTAAAGCCAGCAAAAGCCTTAAGTCCCAAGAGGTTTTGATTTCTTTTTTCTTATTACGAATTAACACCTTCTCAAGAAAAATTTTGACCCCTTTTCTTGTTGAACTCATCACGATAAAGAAGACGGCTAAGAATCCTAAAAATGCACCCATATTAATTCTCCTTTAATTTAAATGCTTCGTGTGATCAACTAATGATTGTTGATACCATTTGATAATAACTTGGATTTCCTCACTCGACAACTTATGACCAAACTTAAACCAACTTAAGGATACATTCGCCCCGTGTCTATTCAAGGCTTCTTTTAGCGCTTTTGTACTTTCCAAGGGTACAATCGGGTCGTTGTTTCCAGCGGTAATCAGTATCGAGGTATTTTTTAATTCTGGAATTTGATCATCTTTTCTCGGCAGCATCGGGTGCATAAGAATCGCCCCTCTTAAGCTATATGGAATTTGCATCAACATGTTTGCAGCAATGTTGGCCCCATTGGAATAACCGACCGCAATAACATCCCCTCGATCAAAATCATAAGTTCTACTAGCTTGGTCAATAAAATCATGAAGTTGACTCGTGCGATACATTAAATCTTGTTCATCAAACACACCGGGTGCTAAACGCCGAAAGAACCGTGGCATGCCATTTTCAATGACTTCGCCCCTCACCGTTAACAAGTTGGCTTCTTGGTCAATCATTTTTCCAACAGGAATTAAATCTTTTTCATCACCACCCGTCCCATGAAGTAACAGTAAAGTAGGACGGTTTGGATTGGTGCCTTTGATAAATTTATGAATCATGCTTAAGCATCCTAGGAACATTATAAAAGGATTCGCGTATAATAGAGATGATAATACTTAGTAAAAGGAGAAACACAAAGTATGGCAGAAGTAGCAGTGGCAACCTTTGATCAAAAAGTTGATAAGTTGATCAAGTTTAACAAGACGATGGGTCTTGTTCACCTTATTCAAGGTGTGTTGATGATGTTGTTTGCATTCTTTATCTATCCTACGCTCAATGAATCTCAAGCTGCATTCACGATTCCGGTAATCGGGAATTATCTTGAATTTGTACCTGGTGAAGGTTTAGTTCTTGCTGTCACCGATACATTATTTGAATTACCATTCTTACCGATGACCGCAAGTTTCTTATTACTCTCGGCCATTTTCCATTTCTTAATTGCGTTCCCATTTAAGAATAAATATCGCGCTGGTTTAAGAGTCGGCATCAACCAATTCCGTTGGTATGAATATGCTTTAAGCTCATCGTTAATGATCGTATTAATCTCAGCATTATTCGGTGTTCGTGACGTGGCCGTCTTTGCCCTTATTGCCTTATCCAACGCAGCGATGAACTTATTTGGTTTAGACATGGAATTATTAAACCAAGGAGAATCCAAAGTCGGTAAGAAAATTAATTGGTTACCCTTCATTTTTGGTACCATCATCGGTTTAGCACCATGGGTTGCAATCGCATTCTATATTGGTGTCAACCCCAATCTTGATGCGGTTCCTGGATTTGTTTGGGCTATCTTAGCCACTTACTTTATCGCTTTCAATACCTTCCCGGTCAACATGCTCTTACAATACTTAGGTGTTGGAAAGTTTAAAGATTACTTACACGGTGAAAGAGGATATATTATCCTTTCACTCGTTGCCAAGACCATCTTGACTTGGTTAGTGTTATTTGGCGCATTCCAACCTTCTTAGTCTAATCAACATCGATTAAGGTAAAATAAAGCTAAGGGAAACCTTAGCTTTTTTTATGAGCAATATTCAAAATCCAGCAATCTATCAAGGCTTTGGCAAAACTCAACAATATTTTGAGGGTTGGTATTTTAAATTAGTGTCTAAAGATCAATTAACTTCTATTGCATTGATTCCAGGTATTTCTTTAGCCAAAAAAGATCCACATGCGTTTGTGCAAGTCTTTTTAGTTCGCCATGGTGATAAACAAACCTTAAAAAATGTGTATATTCGTTATCCAATATCAGAATTTATTCCGCAAAAAGACCAATTCAAAGTCGCAGTTGGGATGAATCAATTTTCATTAGAACACCTTCATATTGATTTAAAACAAGAAGCATTCTCTGTCAAAGGTGATTTACAAATTCACAATCCTACTCCTTTAAATACGGGTTTTCTAAATCCCTCAATCATGGGTCCGTTTGCTTATCTCCCCAATATGGAATGTTACCATGGGGTGATTTCACTCCTCCACACTTTCAAAGGCTCATTAAATGTGAATGGTGAATCCATTGATTTTACTGGTGGTAAAGGTTATTTAGAAAAAGATTGGGGAACGTCTTTTCCCTCCGCTTATGTTTGGATGCAGGGCAATCATTTCCCTGAGCCGCAAACCTCTTTTTTCTTTTCCTATGCGAACATCCCATACTTAGGTTTAAAGTTTCAAGGATTAATTTGTCATTTATATTTAAATGGCAAACATCATCGATTTGCAACCTATAACGGCGGTAAAGTGCGTTCCGAATTGATCGATGAAAAACAAGTCGAGTATGTTTTAAGTCGTGGTAGTTATCGATTGCGGGTGGTTGGCTCCATTGATCAAGTGGTCAATTTACCCTCTCCTAAATTCGGAAAAATGGACCATACGATTAAAGAAGGCCTTTCCGGGGAAATTTTAATTTGGTTAATGAAAGGGAAGACCATTGTTTATCAAGGTAAATCAACTTTGGCAGGCATTGAAATCATGAAGAAAAAATGAAAAAAGTTGGCAAAGCAATTTTAAACATCATCAAATACCTTAGTTTACTCGTGTACAGCTTGTTAGTCGTTAGTTTAGTTTTAACCGGTCTTGAAGTGCAAAGAATTGAACGGAACTATGCTTATGTGAAGACGCAATACGCTAAGACCATTGAAGTAGAGGATTACACTTATTTTTATCGAGAAGTGGGTGAAAGCAATCTCGAAACCATTTTAATGATTCATGGTTTTTTAGGTTCCAGTTATGATTTTATTAACGTGATGGAATCGTTAAAAGATCGCTATCACATCATTGCAGTTGATTTAATCGGATATGGCTTATCAGAAAAATCTTTAACCTTTGATTATGCAAAGGCCAATCAAGCTGCCTATCTTGTGAAGTTTTTAGATGCACTGAATATCACCGAGGTCACCGTGATGGCTCATTCCATGGGCGGTGAGGTTTCCTTTCACCTTGCCCATGATTTTCCCACCTATGTTCAACGTATGATTTTAATTGGTTCTGGTGGTTATGTTGTGCCTTCATCGGGTGGTAGTTTAATGCCCTCTGATTTACCATTGTTTGTTTACGACTATATCGCTCAGAATTATTTTGTTCAACGGACGGTATTTTTCACTGCCTACTCGAACGATGAAGTCCAAAGCCAACGCGTCACCCAAGAAGATTTTGATGAAATGTATATCGTAAACCTCACCATTCCTGGAAAAGTGTTACGAGAATTCACTCGTGATAACGATTCAGGTTCCACCAATGATAAACTTAAAGATGTAGAACAACCCATCCTCTTGATCTGGGGTGAGTTTGATGGATTTATTCCTTTAAGTACAGGTCAATTATTGTTAGCGGAACTCGGTGATAACGCCGACTTAGTGATGATGCCGAATGCAGGGCATCTACCATTTGATACTTACTTTGAAGACTTTATGCATCATGTGGAGGATTTTCTAATATGAAATATGTTTATTTGAAGCAAAAGGTATTTTCTATCCGTGATGAATTTAAGATTTATGATGAAAACCAAACCTTACTCTATGAGGCTAAAGGCAAGATTCTTACCTTAAACAGCCGTAGAGATTTATTTAAGGCTGGTGAATCGCAACCCATTTACACGATGAAGCAAAAGGTTTTAACCTTCGTTCCAACGTATTTCCTTTATGATGCTAACAATCAACAAGTGGCAAAGATGGCACAACAATTACTTGCCTTCTTTGGTGCTAAATTCAATCTTGTCATCAAGGATAAAAAGTATGACATCAAAGGCGATTTCTTTGGTTATAACTTCTCGATTAATGATGAAGCTGGTTTGGTGGTGCAAATCACTAAGAAATTCTTAAGTTGGGGAGATACTTATCAAATTGCGATTGCCGATACGTTTGATACCGCCCTTGCGATTAGCGTGGTTCTCATGATTGATGACTTTATTGATGATCAAAGAAGAGCGTCTGCAGCAGCGGCTGCGTCCTCAACTGCAGCAGCGGCTGCGTCCTCAACCGGTGCCAATCGTGGCGGTGGTTCATCAAGAGGAGGAAGAAGATGAAAAATCTGATTCAAAAACTCATTCAATTTATTGTCCAACCATTAATGAAAAGTTTTCCACGTTTTCCTGAAGCGATTATTACGAGTTTTTTGCTTGGCTTTTTAATGGTACTCAATCTTGAACTCACATCAGAATTACAACTCGACACCCTAACATGGCTTGTTGATCTTAACCGCGTCTTGTTTCTCGTATTGCCGTTAATGATCATCCTAAGATTGGTCTCTGAAAGATGGCCAACGCTTCAACGTTTTCATTGGTATGGCTTCGGTTTGATTATCTTAATTGCAATTAGTATGTACACCTTCTTGGCATCAGAAAATGTTGAATTGGTTGAATTTAATCGCTTTTCTAATCTTGGTTATGCATTTTATCTGTTAGTCATTTTTGTGCCTTTCCTCATGGACCGTCCAAACATCGGTGTTGGGATTGTTTTATTCTTTACGAAATTATTTACTAGTTTTTTCTACGCATTCATGCTGTTTATTGGCATCTTTGTGGTGCTAATCAGTATTAATGTCTTATTTGCACTCCAAATTGATTTAATCCTTTATACCGAATTATTTATCATCATCGCCACCTATATTTTTGTGCCAACTTTATTGGATGCCTATCCTAAATCCAATCAAGAACTCACTGCGAAGAAGGATTTCCATAAAGTTTGGCAGACCGTTTTTCAGTTTGTCATCGCCCCTGTCATTGCTGTATTTTCAATTTTGGTTGTCCTTTATTTAATTACTGGATTCTTTAATTCTACAACCTATGAAGCAACGGTTTATACCTTTTCAGCCCTAGTAATTGCCTTTGTGGGGATTAGTGCCCAAGTGGCGTTGGCTTCGCTTTCAAAAACCAATAAGTTTGTCGATATTTATGTTTCCTATTTTCATTATGTTTTAATTGTGGTTATTCTTGGTTATTATTTAGAACAATTTAAAACGATAGCGCTTGATGGTATTTCTTTAGATGTGACCATCCAGTTGATGTTGGGCGTTTGGCCATTATTGTATGCCGCATTTGTCATTAGAAAAAATAAAGAAGCAGTTCACAAAGGCTTATTAGCTTTAACCGGTGCGTTCTTGTTGATTGCCGCTGTACCTGGTTTAAACGCAGTCAGTTTAACCACGATGTTATTGAATGCGCAATTTCAAAAAACCTTAATGACAAACGACATGCTTGATGAAGACAACACGATAGTTCGAAAAGATGTGTTGGATAATGATACTTATTTTTATTTATTAGGAACCCTTGATAAGATGGATCAATTAGGAATGCATCGCTTCCCCTTGGTGCCGGTTGACTACAATCATCCAGCAGACTTTGAAACCGTCTTTGGTGGCAGAGAATCAGATCCGGTCGACCCTAATGATGAAAGTTTATTCTATAGCCTTGGATTGAATGTGATTGATTTAACTAGCTTTCAATATGAATCGTTAGTGTACGTTAGTTCTCTCACCGATTTAGAGGAAGAACCCTATCTTGGTCCCACCATTCAACTACAATACGCTATTGATGAAGAACTCCATCAATATTTATTGACCGTCACTCGCGAAGAAGTGTCGGAAACCTTTGATCTTTATGCTGATGTCGCATTAGTGTTAAAGGAACGCTTCCAGGCGGATGATCGCAATGATATCCAGGATGCAAACGAGATGCTTGTTAGTTTTGAATTTGATACGTTTGCTTTGGATATTTGGGTATTGTCTTGCTTCTCAGATCGTAATGAATTCTTTTCCAACTTTTCGATGGGATTTTATCTTGGTTTAAGTAGTCGTAATGGTTAAATTTCTCCAACCTACTCAATGGGGCAAATTGTCTCTATCCAATCGTATTGTCATGGCGCCGATGTGCATGTATCAGGCGGATGCCCATGGCGTGATCCAACCTTTTCACTTTGCGCATTACACGGCAAGGGCCTATGGTGGAGTAGCGATGGTGATTACTGAAGCAACTGCAGTAGAGGCGCGAGGGAGAATTTCGGATCGGGATTTAGGTATTTATTGGGTAAGTTGTTTCTAAGTTGAATTTGGCGATTTGGATTTCTTTTAGCATGAGAATAAAAGAGTGACTGGAGGAAGTAGATTGTTTAAGATTTTGTAATTGTTCATTCGTAAACTGAAGACAAGCTTTATATAGCTTTTCTTTAGAACCAAAATGATGAAACAACAAGGGTTTAGAAACCTTAGCTATGTTGGCAATCTTTGCCATGGAAGCCTTGGATTTACCTAATTGACTAAACACGATTAATCCAGCTTTGATGATGTTTAACTGACTTTGAGTTTTATTCAAAAATACCATTATACTGACCGAAATGGTCAGTGTCAATCAAGGGTTAAGAAGGGTATAATAACATTCATGATAGATAGTAAAAGCGTCTTTCAACGCTATGAGAAAAAATTTATTCTTACCCGTGAACAATATGAAAATATCTTAATTTCGATTAAGCGAAATATGAAATATGATCCGTTTTGCAAAGACGGTAAGACCTACCATTTACGAAATGTCTATTTTGATACTCCTGACCACCAACTCATCTCCTTGTCCTTATTGAGACCAGACTTCAAAGAAAAGTTAAGAATTAGAAAATATGGTATCCAAGGGGACCATACCAATATTGTTTTTTTAGAAGTTAAAAGAAAAATTAAAGGGGTTGTCACCAAAAGAAGAGCATCACTCAGTCTCGATGAAATTGAACAATTTATGAATCAAGGATTAATTCCTGAAAGACAAACCTTTCATGATCAACAGATTTTAAAAGAACTTAAATACATGACGCAGATCTATCAATTAAGGAAAGCGGTCTTTATTGAATACGATCGTTTGGCTTTTTTTGATAAAAAAGACCCTGAATTTCGCGTCACATTTGACCATCAGATTCATACGCGTTATGATAATTTTGATTTTGAAAGCAAAGTAAAAGGAACGCTTTTACTTGCTCAAGATATGGTGTTGATGGAGGTCAAGGTTGGCGAGGCAATGCCTCTATGGTTTGCCAAAACACTCGCCCGCTTAAAAATCTATCTCAATACCTTTTCAAAATATGGCAAGGCTTATGAACAAAGCCTAGCAAAGGAGATTGGCAACGATGTTTGACAATTTGAATACGCAATTCGATAGTTTAGTCGTGATTGCCCTTGTGGTGATGATTTCTTCTGTCTTGCTAGGGATTGCCCTGGCGTATTTCTATATGTTTATTAAAAGAGAAGAGGGATATGTTTCTGACTTTCCCTGGACCATGGCGATTATGCCACCCGTTGTCGCAGTGTTAATTATTATGTTAGCGAATAACCTCGCTGCTGGTATTGCGGTCGGAGGTTTATTTGCCTTGACTCGGTTTCGTTCCAATCAACGCAATACAGAAGATATCGCCTATGTACTACTAACCGTTGTCATCGGTGTCATTGCGGGGACAGGTTATGTGGCTTTTGCATTCATCTTCACTTTATTCATGATGGCGGTTATCTTGGTGTTATATTTTTTACGCTTTGGCAAAACTTCCGAAAAGAATTTAGCGCTTAGGATTGTGGTACCTGAAAGTCTTAACTACGAAAACCTCTTTGATGATTTGTTAAAAAAATATTGCTTGTCTTATGCGATAAATCGAGTGAGAACGATTGATTTTGGGACCCTCTTTGAATTGACATATCATATTGTGATTAAAAAATCGACCAAGCAAAAAGAAATGGTTGATGAACTAAGACAACGCAATGGTAATCTAACGATCACGCTTACAGTTCAACGATTTAACCAGGTGGACTAAGAT